>NZ_LGKN01000006.1:300000-432152 GCF_001306175.1 Ardenticatena maritima | reverse complement strand
GTTGCTCAACGCGGCCAGCATCGGCGCGATGATTCTGACGACCGAAGCGCTGGTGACGGACCTGCCCGAAAAGGAAAAGGCCGACGCCGGCACGCCGCCGATGGACTTCTAAGCCCGCGTTCCTGAGGCGACACACGCCCTCGCGCCAATACGGCGCGGGGGCGTTTTGTTTGTGGGCGTACAACAGGCGACTGTGAGGACGCTCGTTATCGCCAATCCAAATGCGTCACGTCACCGGTTGCCGTGAGTGGCGTCGCTGTGCCATCGCGTGCGACCAGATACAGATCGCCCTGCCAGATAGCCGCCAGTGCTTCACCGTCGGGCGACCAGACGAAACGGGGAAGTTCCATCCCTGGTGTGTCGTTTGCAGGGAAGAGACGCCGTCGGTTTGACCCGTCGGCGTCCATGAGCATCAACGCATAGCGGCTCAGCGCCGAACCGTCCGGCGCTTCCGCCTGTGCGTAGGCCAGTTCCAGCGCGGTGGGCGACCACGCCGGCATCGCCCACATGCCCACATTTTCGGCAATCGGCACAGGCGGCGCGGAAACGCTCATCGGCAAGAGCCACAAATCGAAGCGCTCACTGCGGTCGGGGCGCAACGCGCGCGGCGAAGGGGCATGCACCACCGCCGCCAGCCATTCCCCATCCGAACGCCATGCGGGGCGCGGTGTCCAGACCCACGCCGCCAGCGTTTCATACGGGTAGAACGTGGTGAGCACGGTGTGCTGGCGCGTCGCAACATTCAACACCCCCAGCGCGGTCGCACTGCCCCAAGCGGCAAGGCGTCCATCAGGCGACCACGCCCACTCGCGCCCCCACCAGGCGTACCACTCCGCCCCCACAGGCTCGCCAATCTCGCGCCGCGTCAGAAGCGTCCCGTCGCCGTTCAGCGACAACAGCCAGAAATCGTTGCGGGCTTTCCAGCCCGGTGGGTTGGGCGTGCGTTCAGCCGTCGAATAGCCAATCTCGTACTGTTCGGGCGGGCATGCGCGCCCTTGTTGCGGCAAACAGGGACGCCAATCCGCCCACAAGACGCTGTCGGTTTCCAGGTAGCGCGGTTCATCGTCCACAATGTCGGTCCGTACCAACCAGAGCGAGTTGATGGGACCGCCTTGCCCCACGTTCCCACCAATCGGCTTGCGCGTGAAGAGCAGCCAGCGCCCATCGGGTGAAAGCGCGAACACATGCCCGTCCAGGTCGCCCGTTGTGGTCAAAGCGCGTGGCGTGTTGTTGCCGCGCATCACCCACGCATTCCCCCCGGCGCGGTACACCAGCGTGCCGCTGATAGGCACTTGCTCCAATGCGCCCAACGTGCCCAGCACCACAATCTCCGGTTGGGGCGTCGCCAGCGTCTCACGCGACGCCACCTCGCGCGAAACTTCCACACCATTTTCAGAGAGAATGCGCCACCGCAGCCGTTCGCGCCCCACCTGCCCCAATTGCACCACGCGAATCTCACCGCGCGGGAGCGTCGCATCGCGGCGGGTTTCGCGCGTGTAGGGCAACGGCACGTCCTCATCCACAAAGCGCTCTTGCACGCGTACCACACGCACGCGCATACCGTCTTCCAGCAGGGTGAACGAAGGCGGCTCAACGCGGTCAAGGTCGCCCAGCGCCACACCCTGCTCCGCCAGCATGTCGGCGACGGTCTCGGCGCTGGTGGTGAGCCAGCGGCGCGTGCCGTCCACTTCCAGCAAAACACGCTTGGGCGGCGGTGTCGAGCGACACGCCGCTGCGCCGGCAACCAGCAAGACCATGAACAGAAGCAATCCCCATGTGCGTTTCATAGCGCCAGATGATACCTCGCTTGAAACGGTCGGCAACTTGTCAGAACTTGCGGACTGCGCTACAACCAGACCACAACCTGCCACGACGGGATGCCCAACCATGCCTGTTGAACTCTGGTACATCAACGGTCTCACCGACCTGACGCCGCCACTGGACGAAGCGGTACACGCCCTCAACAACCTGCTCGGCAACGATGACGCCTTCTACATCGCCGTCGCCGGTTTTCCAGCCGCCGACTTGCTTGTCTGGAAAGCGGAAGGTGTGGTGCTGGTCTTCACCGACCCCACACGCCCCGCCCGCCAGCGTATCGCGCGCCTGGTTGCCGCGTGTGAACGCGCCGGCGTGCCCCTGCTGCATGATGCCGTCACCGCCGTGCGGCTGGCGTCGCCCGGCGAAACGGCTGACGACGCCGTAGCCCCCGACCACTTGCCGCACGCCTGCTACACGGCGCGCCATCCCGCGTGGCGCACCACGTACCGCGCTGTGCGCCGCCTGCTTGCCCACCACTGGCATGGGCGCATTGTGCCCTTGCCGCGCCCGTGCACGGCAACGTCTTTGCCTCTGGCGTCGCCCACCTATGCGGCGGGCTCCACCGCCGCCTGGGTGCAAGCCCGCTTGCCGCTGTTGGTGGAACACCAGCCCACCCTCGACGCCGGCGACGACGCCGATTTTTGCCTGCCCTGCCACTATCGCCACGATGGGCAACGGTGCGACGTGCCCAACGTGCGGGGCGACGTTGTCATGGCGTTGCAATCCGCCGGCGCCGCCGCCCTGCATTTGGAAACGCCGGACGGCGACCGGCTTTTGCGGCTGGAAGGCGCATGGACGCCGCTTGCCGCCGCCCTGCATCACGCCGGACGGCAAAGCGACCGCCGCTTGCAGGTGCTCGCCTACCACCTGCGCCGCGCGCCCGACGACACCCTTGTCGCCGACGACGCCTCGCTCGTCATTGTCGAACCGGATTGGCTCGTCAACGTCCGCGCCCTCGTCGAAGCCGATTTTTGCCCGCGCAGTTATCTTTTGCAACGCTTCAACCCCCGTTCGCCCAACGCCCCCGCTGTGCGCGGCAACATCATTCACACCCTTTTTGAAGAAATGGTCTCGCGTGTGCCCACCGCCCCCGCGGCGTGGCAACGCGCCATCGAAACCGCCTGGCGCATCTCGGCGCTTCACCTGGCGCTGTTGCACCTGGACGTGCGCGAGTTTTTCGCCAACGACGTGCGCCCCATTCTCGAACGGCTCTACCGCTGGCATCGCGCCGAATCGCTGCCCAGCCCCACCGGACGCAGTGAAACGTTCCTGCTCGCGCCGCAAGTGGGCTTGAAAGGGCGCATTGACGCCTTGTGGGAAATCCCCGGCAATGTCTGGGTGGGGGAATTGAAAACGGGCAAGCCCTGGGGCGAGCGTATTCGCCTGGGCGACCAGGTGCAGTTAGCCGCCTATGTCCTGATGACGCTGGCGCGCCGCTGGGCGCGTCCTGAGGGGTATCAAGCGTTTGTGCTCTATCCCAACGGGGAAGGCGACAAAGCCGTGCGCTACGACGCCGCGCTCAATCCGCACGTCTTCCAGCAGGTGGTGATTGCCCGCAACCGCGTAGTGCTCATTGACCATCTGGGCTTTGCGCCTTTCGAGCAGTACAGCGCCAACAAGTGCCGCAAGTGTGTCGCCGCCGAAGTGTGCGAAGCCGCCACAGTCTTGCTGGGGCACAAGGACACACGCCCCTGGGCGGACGTGCGCGGGCGGTTCGGCTTTGAACGCCAGTTTGACGCCGAGACCCGCCGCTGGTTCCGTACGTGGGTGCGCCTGCTCGACCAGGAGTTGACCGTTGTCAAAGCCGCCCACGCCACCTTGTGGGCGATGACGCCCGACGCCCGTGTGCAAACCGGCGCTACCATCATTCTCGACCGCCAAACCGACTACCGCGACCTGCGCGCGCAGGGGGAAGGTGTGCTCTACACTTTCGCCGCCGACAACCAGTCCGAACTGCGCGCCGGCGATTATGTGCTGCTGAGTGAAGCGCCGGGACCGCTCAGTGGGCGCATGGCGGAAGCCACCATCGTGGCGATTGATGAAACCAGCCTCACCGTGCAGGTGGACGAACCGCTGGAATTTACGCCCCAACTGGTGGACCAGTACACATCCGAAGATTTGCTCACACGCCAGTACACGCCGCTCTGGCTCTGGCTGAAACAGCCCCCCGAACGGCGCGACCTTGTGATTCGGCACCGCGCCCCCCTCTTCGACGCCGCCGTGCCACGTCTGCACCATGCGCCCACCATCGGGGGACGCCCTCTCAACGAACGCCAGCAAGAAGCGCTGGACAAACTCGCCCGCATGCGCGACTACATGCTGGTGCAGGGTCCCCCCGGCACGGGGAAAACAACGCTCATCGCGGCGCTGGTGCGCGAATGTCTGGCGCGCGGTGAGCGGGTGTTGCTGGCGGCTGGAACCAACACCGCCGTGGACAACATGGTGCGGGCGCTCCTGGACGTGGGGTTGGGGGAACACGTGGTGCGGCTGGGCAACCCGTTGCGCACCGACCCGCAGGTGCATGGTCGCTTGCTGGGCGAACTGGCGTTCCATGAAGACGTGGAAACGCACATTGCGCAGATGCGCCGGTTGTTGTTGGAAGCGCCCGTCCTTGCCGCCACCGCCTCAACCTGGATGCGCGGCACGTGGGACGGCGCATTGCGTTTCGATGTGGCGATTGTGGACGAAGCCGGGCAAATGACCTTGCCCGCCACGCTTGCGCCGCTCCGTTTTGCCCGCAAATTCGTGCTCATTGGCGACCACAAGCAGTTGCCGCCCGTCGTCCAAAGCGAAGGGCGACGCCGCATGAGCGACATTCTCTTTGAAGACCAGACGCCGCGCCTCTCGCGCTCGCTCTTCGAGGACCTGATTGTGGCGGACATGCAGCGCGGGGGAATCGCCACCGTCATGCTGGAAGAGCAGTACCGCATGAACGCCGACATTTGCCGCATTGCCAGCGAACGCTGGTACGACAACCGCCTGGTGCCGGGCACGGACGAAGTCGCACGCGCTCGCCTGGCGGTAGGGGCGCTTCCCGACGATGCCTATGCGCCCATCCGCGACCCGGCGCGCCCCGTCGTCTGGGTGGATACGCCGCTCTCCGCCAACGGCTTGCCGCGGCAGAACGAGCACGAAGCCGCGCTGGTCGCCGACCTGCTGGAAGGGTACTTTGCCGCTGGATTGACGTGGGAGCAAGTGGGGGTGATTGCGCCGTTTCGGGCGCAGGTCGCTGCCATTCGGCGCATGTTGGTGCGCCGCTTTGGCGAGGGGGCGCTTGAGCACATTCGCAACAGCGTGGACACGGTTGACCGTTTCCAGGGGCAGGAACGGGACCTCATCATTGTTTCGCTCAGTCTGTATGCGCCTTTCGTGCCCGATTTGCTGCGTGATGAACGTCGGCTCAACGTTGCCATCACACGCGCACGCCGCAAACTCATTTTGCTGGGTTCGCTAGCGGTATTGAAGAAGGAACCTATTTACGCCGCGCTCGTATCATCACTCGATAGCAACCGTTTTGTGTGGGGGTGAGTATGGAAAAACAAAAGAGCCCGTCCTTTCTTGTCATTACCCGAACCGCTTTTGTATTTACGTTGGAACTGTTGGCTATCCCCTTTGTCTTGAGCGTCCTGGATCCATCTCTTGAGTGGACGTGGACGCCGAAAGAACTTCTCTTCGTGGTGAACTGGTTGTTTGCCGGTTTGTGGGGCACGCTTTTGCTCGTCTCTTACATCCCACAAAAAAGTGTGCGCTTGATTCTCTGGTTGAGTGTGGTGGGCATGTGTTGGGTTGTGTGGAATCAGTTGGGCGCGGGATTATTCACAACACCGATGGACCCGCTCGCGTGGGTTGTTTTGCTCCTGGTGATTGGCATGCCGACCATTATGCTTTACAGCGGGCCAGTCGTCGTGGTGTTGGAAGTTATGGCTGTTGCCGGCGGCTACATGTTCTACACCACCATCATAAAAAACATGCTGTTGGAAATGGAGAGCGGCACACTCGCATGGGAGAAGTACGCGCTTCCCATAGCCTTCTTCCTCTTCTGGTTTTTTTTCTTGGCGGTCAACTTCCTCATCGCGATTTTTGCCAAACCAGTGCAGGATGACTGGTGAGTAATGAAGTGCGGTTGTTGGCTCGCTGGCGGTATTGAAGAAGGGGTATTGCCGCCTGCGCATACATTCACATGATATAAACCTCTATACGTGGGAATGTGATGATGAAGCAAGATAAAACACCGCCTATGCTCATGAGCACTGCCCAAACCGCTTTCACGTTTACATTGGGGCTATTGGCAATTCCTTTGTCCATCGCAGCCTTGCTTTCAGATTTCTCCTGGACGCTGCATGACGTTCTCGTCGTGGGGGGCTTGTTGTTTGCCGGCTTGTGGGGCACGCTTTTGCTCATCCCCTACGTCACGCAAAGGAGCGTGCGCCTTGGTGTTTGGTTGAGTGTGGGGAGCATGTTGTAGTTTGAACTGAATCAATCGAGCGTGGGGTTGTTCGGCACACCAGTTGACCGGTTGGCGTGGTTTTTCGTGCTTCTGATGATTGGTATGCTCGGTGTTTGCTATATGCAGCCCTCTAATACGGCGCTCAGAGTCTTGGCTTCCATAGGTGCCTACCTGGGCCTGTTCTTCATAGAAGATATGATATCCGAAATAAAGGGCATCGCCTTTGAGTGGGAGCGATACCTTTGGGGCGGGACGATCTTTATGCTTGGAGTTTTCCTGGCGTTGCTGCTGCTTATCGTCTGGCTCTTCGTCAAAAGGAGATAGGACGAGTAGCCGACCTGCTCACCCCAGAGGGCGCTTGTGGGGCACCCCCGCGCGGCGCGGGTATCGCTCCGGTGTGGGGGCGTGTTTGCGCACCAGCACCACAGCCCGCTGAGCGTCCGCCCCCGGCACCTCCACCATTTCGATGTGGGGCGGTTCGCCCCCCAACAGGGCAATCGCAGCGTGCGCCTCAGCGGCTTCTTCGGCAACAGCGGGACCTTTCATCGCGCACCACCAGCCGCCCACACGCACAAACGGCAGGCAGAGTTCCGCCAGCACCCGCAACGGAGCAACCGCCCGCGCCACCGCCGCATCGTACTGCTCGCGGTGGTCGCTCTCGCGGGCAACCTCTTCGGCACGCCCCCAGACGGCGCGCACATTGTTCAGCCCCAGCGTGCGCGCGGTCTCTTCCACAAAATGCACTTTCTTGCGTGTGGCGTCCAGCAGGGTGATGCGCCAGGTGGGGCGCGCAATCGCCAGCACCAGCCCCGGAATACCGCCCCCCGTGCCGACGTCAATCAGATGGGCGTCGGGGGGCAACAGCGCGTCCAAGTGGGGCGTGATTGCCAGCGTATCCCAAAAATGCTTGATGAAGATGGCGTCGCGGTCGGTGATAGCCGTCAGGTTGATGCGGCGATTGCCGTCCTGCAAGGCGTCGGCGTATGCGTCCAGCAGGCGCATTTGTTCGGGTGTGAGAGCAATGGGTGGTGGTGGAATGGGCATGGCGCTACTCGTCATCCAGCGTCAGTTCGGGAATTTCGGTTTCATCGAATGGTGAAGCGACCTCTTCCGCCGCCGCTTCCTCGGGAGCGGCGCGCCCTTCGGGCAATGGTTCCACAATGGGGCGGTGCGCCTTGTACCACGTCACGACGTGCGCGCAGGCGCGTGCGCCGCACCAGGGCACGCGCACCAGCGTTTCATCCCCCAATGCTGCGTGGCGGAGCACAAACTGCGCCCCCTGCACCCGAGGCGGCACCGCTTCGCCCGCTTTGACAATCTGCGCACCAACGGGCGCGGCTGTCAGGTGCACGCGCGGCAACTCGCGCAGGTGAGCGGGCAGATGGGCGAGTGCGCGCGCCGCCATGACGGTCATCACATGGTGCGCCGCGCCTTCGCTGAGCAGCCAATCCAGCGCTTTTTCACCACGCACGCCACTGCGCACAAGAATGTCTTCCACGTCGTCAATCACTACCAGCACCAGCGCCGGCTGTCCGCCGCCCGTGCGCGCGCGGAGCCGTTCCACCAGCGCGGGCAACGCCGGGCGCGCCGCCACATGCCAGACGTGGGGCAACGTGCGCAGGGCGTGCAGGTTGTCGCCGCGGGGACCATGCAGCAGCGCCATGCGCAATTCGCGCGGCGGGGTGGAGAGCGCCGCTGAAAGCGCGAGCAGGCGCAGGAGATTGCTTTTGCCGCTTTGCGCACCGCCGCTCACCAGCAGGCTGGCGTTGTCCGGGTAGTCCAGTGTGAGGTGCACGGGGGCGTTTTCCGGGGTGACGCCAAGCAAGGCGGTGAAGCGCGGCAACGCCGCCACGTGCGACCAGACGTCCGCCAGCGCAAAGGGGCGTTGGGGCGTCGCCCGCACGATTTCCAGCACCAACCAGGGGGCGTGTGGACGCCAACGAAGCGTCGCGCCGTCAAACGCGCGCGCCACCGCCGGGCGCAGCACCTCGAACGCGGCGGGGTCCAGCGTGGTGCGCAGGTAGAACCAGTGCGCCTCGCCGTGGTCCGCCGCTCGTTCAACCTCGGCGGGCAACCCGGCTGCGTCCAGCAGCGCTTGCAGAATAGATTGTTCTTGCGCGAGATCGCCCCACATGGCCTTATTCTCGAACAAATGTTCACAATTGTGAAAAGTATACCATGTGGTTGGGCGAGCGTCAAAGACGATTGGGGGTGTTGGTCGGCAAACAGGCGCGCAACGCGCAAATGTTTGCCTGAACGCCCAAAATGAGTATACTACCAACCTGCATGGAGGGATGCCGGAGCCTGGCTGAACGGGACGCACTCGAAATGCGTTGTGGGCATTGCGCCCACCGGGGGTTCAAATCCCTCTCCCTCCGCCTCGCGCGACCGCACGGTCGCGCTTTTTTGTTGCTTGTCTCTGGCTTCATCGTATAATGCCCACCATGAAAGCGGTTCTGATTCTCAACCCCGTTGCCGGCACCGCCCCCGGCCAGCGCGACGCGCTCCGTCGTGCTGTGGGCTATCTTGTCGAACATGGCTGGCTTGTCTCGTGGCGCGAAACAACCCCTGAGCGCAACGCGACCGATATCGCCCGTGAGGCCGTGGCCGAAGGTGTGGACGTGTTGATTGCCGCAGGGGGCGACGGCACGATCAACGAAGTCATCCAACCGATTGTTGGAACGGATGTGCGCCTGGGCATTTTGCCTGTGGGGACGGCGAATGTGTTTGCCATGGAGGCGGGCATTGCCACCTCGCTCCCCATGCTGGCGCAAAACCTGCAACACGCCGCCGAGGTGCTTGTGGAAGGCGCAACCGCGGCGATTGACGTGGGGCGTGCCAACGGGCGCGCCTTCATCATGGTGGCGGGCATTGGGTTTGACGCCGAAGTGGTGCGCCTGGTGGACTTTCACACGAAACAACGCCTCAAAGGGTTTGCGTACATCTGGCAGGCGCTGCGCCACCTGGCGCGGTATCAGGGACATGTCGCCACCATCACGCTGGATGGGGACGTCATGCGCACGCGCATTGTTATGGCGACGGTGAGCAACACCCGGCTTTACGCCGGCGTGCCACTGGCGCCCAAAGCCCGCCTCATGGATGGGCTGCTCGATGTGACGCTCTTCCAGGGGCGGCACTGGGCGGCGTTGCTCTGGGCGGCGCTGCAAACGCCCTTCCGCTGGCGTGCCGGCTTGCCCCCGATTATGCGCCGGCAGGTGCAGCGTGTGGTGATCGAGACAACGCCCCCCTTGCCCGTGCAGGTGGACGCCGAAGTGCACGGCACAACACCGGTGACGATTGAGGTGGCGCCGTGCGCGTTGCAGGTCATTCTTCCCCGCGACACGATTCAAAAATGGACGAAGGAGGAAACCGAAGCGTGAAGGCCTACGTCAAAAACCCGCTCTACTGGTTGCTGCTGTTTGTCCCGCTGACGCTGGTGGCTGAGCTGTTGCATGTCGGCGAAGTGGTGATTTTCTTCTTCTCGGTGCTGGGGATTGTGCCGCTTGCCAAGCTGATTGGCGATGCAACCGAGGAGTTGGCGTTGCACGTCGGTCCCCGTCTGGGGGGTTTTCTCAACGCCACCCTGGGCAATGCCGCGGAGCTCATCATCACGATTGTGGCGCTGCGCGCCGGTTTGATTGAGCTGGTGAAAGCGTCCATTACGGGTTCGATTGTCGGCAACCTGCTGCTCATCATGGGGCTGGCGATTTTGCTGGGAGGGCTCAAACATGGCACACAAAAATTCGACCGTGTGAACGCCGGCCTGGCGGCAACGCAAATGACGCTGGCGATTATCGCGCTCGCCATTCCCACCTTTTTTGCACGCGCTATCACCGCCAACGGCGGTACCCATGACACCGTCGAGGCGCTGAGCGTCGGCGTCGCGATCACGATGCTGGTGGTGTACGCGCTCAGCGTGCTCTTCACCTTCCGCCGCGAGGCTGTGGAAGTGCCGGCGATTGAAACCCCGCCCGTGCACCACCACGAACCGACATGGAGCAAGCGCACCGCGCTGGTGGTGCTGGGGCTTTCAACCGTTGCGATTGCCTGGTTGTCCGAGGTGCTGGTGGGGGCGGTCGAGCCGGCGGTTGCCGCCATGGGATTGTCCGAGTTTTTTGTGGGGATTATCATCATCCCGATTGTGGGGAACGCCGCCGAGCACCTGGTCGCTGTGACAGTGGCGCGCCAAAACAAGATGGAACTGAGCATGTCCATCGCGCTGGGGTCGTCTATGCAGATTGCGTTGTTGGTCGCGCCGCTGCTGGTTCTGCTGAGCCTTTTCATCGCGCCGGAGCCGATGGACCTGGTGTTCAACCCATTTGAATTGGAAGCGTTGGGCGCGGCGACGATTATTGCCGCGTTTGTGGCGCTGGACGGCGAAAGCAACTGGATGGAAGGCATTCAACTGCTTGCCGTGTTTGTGATTCTGGCGATTGGCTTTTTCTTCTTGCCTTTTTAGGAGCATGGCATGGCGCATGGGAACGGTGGGCAACAGAAGGGCTTTTGGAGGGCGCGGCGCAACCGCGCCCTCTCGTTTCGCGCGTTGATGGTTGCCGCGGCGGTGGTGCTGGCGGGGCTGGTGGGGTTGTTCCCGCTGGCGCACGCCCAACCGCCAACGCCGCTCGCCCCCGACGCCCGCCGTCTTCACCCCGCGTTGTTGCGCCAATTGCGCACCGCATCCCCCGACGCCATGCTTCCCGTGCTGGTTGAATGGCGGCGCACGCCCACCGGGCGCTTGCTCGCCGACCTTCCGGCGACGGCGCGCACGCCCCAACAGCGCGCGGCTGTCATCACCGCCTTGCAAGCCGCCACCGCGCGCGAGGGGGCGGCGTTGCAGCGCGCTCTCGCCCACGCCGAAGAAGCGGGCGACGCCGAGGCGGTGCGCTTCTTCTGGATTGCCCCCGTCGCCGCGGCGCGTTTGACGCCGCGCGCCCTTGCCACGCTGAGCCGCCACCCCGATGTGGTTGCCATTCGCCCCGACCGGCAATTTTTTCTGGAACCGTTTGCGCCCCGCCCCGCTCCGCTCTCGGCGGACGCCACCGCCTGGCGTTGGAATTTGCGCATGTTGGGCGTTGACCGCGTGCGCGATGGGCTGGGGCTGGACGGCGGCGGCGTGGTGGTCGCCAACCTGGATACGGGGGTGGATTGGCAACACCCCGCGCTGATGACGCGCTACCGCGGCTATCGCCCCGGCACGCCGGCGGTGCATGTGGGCAACTGGTTCGACGTGACGAATGCCGCTTGCCGCTACCCGTGCGATGGCAACGGGCACGGGACGCACACTATGGGCACGATGGTGGGCGTTGCCGAAGACGGCACGCCGATTGGTGTAGCACCGGGCGCGCAGTGGATTGCGGTCAGGATTTTTACGGCGGGGGGCTACACTTATGAGTCATGGATTCATGCCGCGTTTGAGTGGGTGATGGCGCCCAATGGCGATCCCGCGCTCGCGCCGGATGTGGTCAACAATTCGTGGGGGTCGCCCGTTGCCGATGATACCGCCTTTCAGCCCGATGTCGCCGCGCTGCGGGCGGCGGGCATTCTGCCCATTTTCTCGGCGGGCAACAGTGGTCCCGCGCCGGAGAGCATTCAAAGCCCGGCGAGTTTTCCCGAATCGCTGGCGGTGGGCGCTGTGGATGAAGAGGGGCAGGCGGCGACTTTCTCCTCGCGTGGTCCCAGCCCGTGGAACGAAATCAAGCCGGAAGTGGCTGCGCCGGGGGTGAACATTCTTTCGAGCCTGCCGGGGGGCGCGTATGGCTTGCTGGACGGCACGAGCATGGCGGCGCCCCATGTGGCGGGCGTGGCGGCGCTGCTGCTTCAGGCGGACCCCACGCTGATGCCCGACGACCTGGAAGCCTTGCTGACCGCGACGGCAACGCCTGTGGGCGCGCAGACGCCCAACAACGCCACCGGCTGGGGGCTGGTGAACGCCGAAGCGGCGGCGTTGCGGCTCACGGCGTCGGGGGTGGTGGTGGGCGCGGTGCGCGACGCCGCCAATGCGCCCATTGCCTATGCGCAGGTGCAGGCGGTGCGGCGCGATGGGGCGCGCCGTCTGGTGGTCACGGCGGACGCCGACGGTGCGTATCGCCTGGGGCTGGATGCGGGGTTGTACGACATTGGCGTGCAGGCGTTTGGCTACCTTCCGCTGACGACGACGCTGGCTGTGGACGCCGAAACGACCTACACGCTCACGCATACGCTTGCCCGCGCACCGTGGGGCACGGTGCAGGGGCGGGTTGTGGACGCCGTGCAGGGCACGCCGCTGACGGCGACGGTTACGCTGCCGTGCGACGAGTGCCCCGCGCCGCTTGCCGAGACCGCGACCGATGCGTCGGGGCGCTTCACGCTGACGCTGCCCGCCGGCACGTGGGCGCTGCGTGTTGAGGCGATGGCGCACCGCGTGGCGTCTATCACCCCGACGCTTGCCGCCGGGCAAACGCTCAGTTTCACGGTCGCGCTCGACCCTGCGCCTTCCATTCTGCTGGTGGACAGCGGCGCATGGTACTACGACAGCCAGATTGGTTTCTTTGAAGAGGCGCTCGATGCGCTGCGCCTGCCCTACACCTTGCACCGTATCGCCAACCCCTTTGGCGACCGTGGACCGCTCACGGATACGCCGACCGCCGACCTGCTGACTGCCTTCGATGTGGTGATTTGGTCTGCGCCCCACGATTCCCCCGCGCTGATTGGCGCTGAACGGGCTATCTCGGAAGCGTTGGCGGCTGGGGCGCGCATGTTGCTGACGGGGCAGGATGTGGCGTATTGGGACGCCGGCGGGGCGGCGTATTTCTACACGCACTACATGCTCAACCAACTGGGCGTTTTCTTTGAGAATGAAGGCAATCTGTCGCCGCTGGTAGGCGTGCCGGGCACGCTCTTCGACGGGGTGACGCTGGCGTTCAACACCCCGGACAGCGCCCGCCAGCAATACCACCCCGACAGTGTGCAGGTGCTGGACCCCCGCACGACCCAACCCGTGCTGACGTGGGCGGATGGCGCGGTTGGGGGCGTGCAAAGCGGCACATGCCGCCCCTACCGCGCGCTCTGGCTGGGGGGCGGGCTGGAAGGCATGGGCGACACCGCCGCGCGTGTGGACGCCTTGCGCCGTAGCCTGGATTGGTTGGCGGCTGAACCGGACGCCTACGCGCTGGTGGCTGAGGCGACGCGCGCGCCGCTTATCGGCGAGGCGGGGCGTGTGGTCTCCACGTCCCTGGTGCTGGACAACCGCGGCGTCTTGACGCAGACGCTCGATTTGACGCTGAGCGGTGGGGCGTGGCCCATGCGCGTGGCGTTGCCGGATGGGGGCTTCTTCACCACCACAGCGACGCTGACGCTGGGCGGCTGTGAAACGGTGGTGCTGACGCCGACCGTCACCATTCCGCCGGACGCCCGCCCGCACCACTTTGCGCGCTACACGCTGGCTGTGCAGAGCCGCGACGCGCCGACGCAGGCGCTCACCGTGCCGCTCACCTTCAAGACGCCGGCGCCGGTGCTGGTGATAGACGACGCCCGTTGGTTCGATGTGCGCACCGCCTACACGCGCACGCTGGACGCGCTGGGCGTGGCGTATGACCTTTTTGCCACCGGGGGCGAAGCGCACCCCGTGACGCCCGACCTGCTCAATCGGGCGCGGGTGGTGCTCTGGTTCACGGCGTATGATTGGTTTTCGCCGCTGACGGCGGACGAAGAGCGCATGCTGACCGATTTTCTGGAAGCGGGCGGGCGGCTGATTCTCTCCTCGCAGGAGTATCTCGATATGCGCGGCGCGTCGGCGTTTGCGCGCGACTACCTGGGCGTGGCGGCGGCGCGGCTCTCGGTCTCGCCGACGCTGGCGTATGATGCGCCGCCGTTGGGCGTCTTCGACGCGCGCCCGCTTGATACGCAGGGGGGGCACGAATGGGGATTGCGCTACCCCTTTGACAATTTCGCCGATGGGATTGAACCCACGGCGGAAGCGACGACCTGGCTGTGGGACGAAACCACCAACGCGATTGGCGTGCGCCGGGCAACGCCCACATGGCGCACGGCGTTCGCCTCGTTCCCGCTGGAAACATTGCCCGACGCGGCGCGTGAGCAGGTGCTGGCGGCGCTTCTGCACGAGATGAGCCCCTTTGCCGAGGCGCGGTTGCAGACGCCCCCGGCGGTTGCCGCCGGCGCAACCTGGCCGCTGACGCTCACGGTGCGCGTTCCCGTGACGCTGAGCGCGGCGCAGGTGCGGCTGGCGCTTCCCGCAGCGCTCGACGTGGTGACGGGGAGCGTGGGCGGCGGTTGGGTGTTTGATGCGGGGGTGCGCCGGCTGGAACGCACGGGCGCGCTGGTCCTCGGCGAGGTGTGGACGTTGACGGCGGCGGTGCAGGCGCAGGCGGTGCCCTCGGTGACGTTGCAAGCCACGTTTGGCGACGGCGCGGCGCTGACGACGACCCAACGGGCGGTGGTCTGGGTGGATGGGGCATGGCCGGCGTTGAGTGGACGACTCACCCCAAGCCTTGCCACGCCGGCGACGCCCCGCCTGGCTGAGGTGACGCTGCACAATCTGGGCGTGGTCTCCACAGTGATGACGCTGACGCGCGCGATGGGGGGCGCGCCGACGCCCGCGTGGTCGGGGGTGTTGACGCCGGGGGGCGCTGTGCAGGTCAGCGTGCCTTTCTCGCCCACGCTCGCCGCTGGGCGGGCGGCGGCGTTCTTGCGGGTGGCAACGGGCGAGGGGGTGGAACGCACGTGGCCTGTGCGGCTGGATGCGTGGTGGCGTCAATTTGCGCCGCTGGTGGGGCGCGGCAAATGAGGCGGTGCGTGGAGGTGTGTGCAACCCGCGTTCTGGTGGGCGCTTTCGCAACCTGACGCTCGTTTGGTCAATCACCAAAGGTTGATGTTGCAAACAATGCAGGTTTGGTGAGATTTCGTGTGCAGATTTGCGCATACTTTGTGTGACAAAATAATTCGCAACCCGACGGGGGTTTTTGCCCCACAGGTGGGTTGCGAAATGCTTTGTGTGCCAAAGGAATTTTGCGGATACAACAAGGTGTTTTGCGCATGTGGCGAGCCACTGAGAGGCGCTGTGCGCGGCGATTTGACAGATTCAAGGCTTTTTGGTATTGTTACACCAGATTGAGCGCACGCTCTTTCAGCCGTATTCGATCCGCAGGGGATATTGAAACTGGGTATGAGGACCCGGGGGATTGGCTTCCTACCACCTTTCAGCCGTATTCGATCCGCAGGGGATATTGAAACCCTCGCGCACGAATTCGATATCACCTTCCGCCAGGCCTTTCAGCCGTATTCGATCCGCAGGGGATATTGAAACCAGTGCGCTGAGCCACAGAGTCTAGGCTCAGCGCGCTTTCAGCCGTATTCGATCCGCAGGGGATATTGAAACGGAAAGCCAGTTTCGCGCGGCATGATTTGAAACGCACTTTCAGCCGTATTCGATCCGCAGGGGATGCGTTGACGTTGTAGCCCGCATAACGCGGGCTTTTTTCTTTTGATGCGCAAGCCGCCGCCATACAAAAAAGCGCCCCACCAGAACGGTGGGGCGCTTTGCGTTGGGCGCGCTTATGGGGCTTGGCGGAAGAGGAGCGGCAGGAAGAGCCGGTACGCGCGTGTTGTGAATGTCCAGATGGTGGGCACTTGTTGCACGTCGCCCCCCGCGTCCACCTGGCCGGCGACGGTGACCGTGTAGGGCGTGCCGCCTTGCAGGCGCATGCTGGGCGTGAAGATGACCGTGTTGGTCGCGGCGTCGAGTGTGGCTGTGCCGCTGACCACGCCGCCCGGTCCTTCCAGCGTCAGCGCGAGGGTGTCGCTCACAATCGCCTGGTTCCACTGGACGCGGATGGTGGTTGTGACGGGCACGTCCACGGCGTTGGCTGCCGGTTCGTGCGCCACCACCAGCGGGTCGCGCCAGTTGGCGACGCTGGCGGTGACCGTCATCTCGCCGGTGCTCCCGTAGGCGACGGTGAACGTGCGGTTGGCGATTTCAGTGTTGCCGTCGGCGGCTTTCTCCACCGTTTCCCATGTGCCGCGGGTGAACTTGTATTCCACCTTGGTGCCGTCCAGCAACGTCAGGTCGGTCGTCCAGGTGGTGGTGTTCACCTTCGTCAGCGGGACGCCCGCCGGCTCCCATCCCCCAAGTGTGCCGTCGGCGTTGACCACGCGCGAGAAGTACACCGTGCCGGGCGTGTAGTCGGGCACGGTGACAACCACATGCACCGTCACCGGGCGCGCTTCGGCGGTGGCGCTGACCACGTTGGAAGGCGCGGAGCGGTTGAACGACGTATCGTACGCCAGCACGTAGTAGTGGTAGGTGCTTCCCGTGGTGACGGCGGTGTCGGTGTAGGTGGTCGCGGCGGCGTTCACCCGTGCCAGCCGTGTGAAGGTGGTGAGCGGCGGCGCGTTGACGCCTTCGGCGCGGTAGATTTCATAGCCGACAAGGTCGGTGTCCGTCACGGCGGACCACCCAATCGTGATGCTCCCCGGCGTGGTCGCCACTACCCAAAGCGCGGCGGGTGCAGCGGGCGGCGTCGTATCCGCCGAGGGAATCACATGCAGACGCCCGGCGTCGGCTTCGTTGTAGCCGGGACCGTTGCGGTCGGCGTAGAACCAGGTGCGCCCGCCGTCACTGCTCCAGCGGGTGGTGTAGACGAACTCGCCCACCGTTTCAGGCAGCAGCGTGCCGACGTATTCATCATTGTTCCCCACGGCGGCGTTATAACTCATGTCGAACCAGGTCCAGAGCGTGCTGGTGGGGGGCTCGCCGAGCGGTCCGAAGCCCACCTGCGCCCAAATGCCGTCGGCGGGACCGTTGGGACCGGTCGCCCCGTCAATCCAGAGTTGCCCGTAGATGCTTTCGGTGGGCGTCAGGGCGCTGATGGTGTGCGTGATTTCGTAGGGCCATTGCAGGTTGAACCAGGCGCTGCTCAGGTCGTGGTGGGGGGTGCCGGCGGCTTCGTTGGAATAGCCGCTTTCCAGCCCGGTGGCGCTGTTGCGGGCGACCACCACGTAGTAGTAGGTTTTGGCGTTGGTCAGGTTGGTATCGGTGAAGCGTGTGGCGGTCGTCGTCGTGATGAAGGTGTAGCCGCCGCCGCTCAATTCACTGCGGTACACGTCGTATTCATCGGCGTTGGCGACGGCGCTCCATGCGAGCACCAGTTGGTGGCTTTGTTCCGCCACCACCGCCAGGTCTGACACGGGGGCGGGCGCTGGTGCCAGCGCGCTTGTGGCGACAAGCACCGCGCCGCTCATGGGCGGCACATTGGCGACCACCAGGCGACCGTTGGCGTCCACCGTGTAAGTGTTGCCGCTCAGCACGTCCTCAAACACCGCCCCAATGGGCAGATAGCCGCTCACCGTGACCGTCACCGTCTGCGTCACCGTGGCGCGGTTCACCACCACCACGGCGGCGTCCGAATGGTCGGGCAGTTTGCGCCCGAAGGCATAGACGTTCGCCGCGTCATCGGTCAGCAGCGGGTCGAACGAGCCGACGCGCAAAGCCGGGTGGGCGTTGCGGGCGGCAATCAGCGTCTGGTAGTAGGTGCGCAGGGCGTCTTGCGACGCCTGGCTTTGCAGGTGGGCGTAGAACGGCGTGCCGCTTTCATCCAGCCAGGGGAACGGCACGCGGTTGTAGGGGTCGTCTTGCCAGGTTGAACCGTCGAACGTCACCGGTCCCACCAGCCCGACCTCATCGCCGTAGTAAATCGTGGGCGCGCCGGGCAGGGTCATTTGCAGGAGCGCCACCCCCTTCAAACGCGTGATGGCGTCGCTCCAATCGTAGTTGGGGTCGTCGTAGAGCGTGCTATCGTTCAGGTCGGTGTTGTGGTCGAGCATGAAGAGCGCGCGGTTGGTGTCGTGGCTGTCGAGCAGGTTCATCATGGCGTAGAACGCTTCGGGCGGGTAGCGTTCTTGCAGGTTGAGCAGGCGCTCGTTCAGTTCGGACGGGGTCAACGGGGTGAGCACGCCCGCCGATGAGGCGCTGTTGTGGTCGTTGTCCACAAACGGCTCATCACGCCAGAAGGAGAGCAGCGCCGAGCCGAACTGGTAGTTCATCGTGGCGTCCCATTCGTTGCCGAGCGTCCAGGCGGTCGCCAGCCCCCATTCCTCGCCCACGATGTAGGCGTCGGGGTTGGCGTCACGCACGGCGGCGCGGAAGCCTTCCCAATAATCGTTGGTCGGGTCGTTGGTGACGCCGGGGTCCACGTCGCCCGCCACGTCGAGCCGCCAGCCGTCCGCCCACTGCAACCAGTAGCGGGCGATGGCGTTGGGGCTATCCCAAATCAGTTGGCGCACGTCTGTCATCGCGCTGTTGAGTTTGGGCAGGCTATCGTAGCCGAACCAGGCTTCGTAGTCCGTATCGCCGGCGCATGCGCCTGTGCCGGCAACCGCCGCCGGGCGGA
Organism: Ardenticatena maritima; assembly: GCF_001306175.1. Taxonomy (NCBI): domain Bacteria; kingdom Bacillati; phylum Chloroflexota; class Ardenticatenia; order Ardenticatenales; family Ardenticatenaceae; genus Ardenticatena; species Ardenticatena maritima. Next base: position 413,504 of record NZ_LGKN01000006.1, on the reverse strand, counting down.
AGAAGTACCAATCGCGGTAGGGGCTGGTTTCGCTTTCGCACGCCCCGTCAGGCGCGGGGTAGCGGTGGTAGCGGTCGAAATAGATGCTGTCGGAAGAGGTGTGGTTGAACACCCCATCCAGAATGACCTTGATGCCCCGTGCGTGGGCTTCTTGCGTCAGCGAGATGAAGGTTTGCAGGTCGCCGAAGTCCTGCGAAATCTGGCTGTAATCGGTGGTGTCGTACTTGTGGTTGGACGGCGATTCAAAAATGGGGTTGAGGTAAATCGCCGTAATCCCCAGGCTTTGCAGGTAGTCGAGTTTTTGGCGAATGCCTTCGAGGTCGCCGCCGTAGAAGTTCTGGCTCCACTTGCCGGGGCACTCGTTGGCGTCGCGCGGGTCGCAAATGGGCGTGTTCCAGTCCGCGCCGCCTGAGCGCACAATCGTGCCGTCCGGCTCGTCGTAGAAGAAGCGCCCGGCGGGTGGGTTGTTGGTGGGGTCGCCGTCACGGAAGCGGTCGGGGAAAATCTGGTAGATGACGGCGTTCTTCACCCAATCGGGCGTCTGGAAAGCGGGGTCGTACACGGTGAGTTGCCAGGAGTTGTCGGGGCTGGTGGCGTAGGTTTGCCCCCAACCGCCGGTACGGGCGTCGTCGTCTTCGTAGTAGGCGGTTGTGCCGCCGTCCTTGACGATGAAGCGATACCAGTAAATCGTGGGTTGGTTGCCCACGGGCAAGGAGAGTTCCCACCATTCGTATTGCCCACTTTCAAGCACTTTTTGCATGGGCAACACCTGTTCGGCGTCGAGGCGGTCGTTCCAAATGCGCACAAGGGCTTCCGTCAGGTCGCCGCATGCGGCGCGCAAGCGCAGGGTGACCGTCACGCCGGTGGTGACAGCCCCGCCCGGCACGCGGTAGAGCGTGTCGCGGCTGTTGTGCCCCAGGTCGTTCCACCAGATGTCGCCGTCATGGGCGGCGCCGCTACTGCACGCGCCCGACGGTGTGGGGGGCGGCGTGGTTCCACCGCCTTGGGGCAGGATGTTCACGCGCCCTTCCTGCGCGTCCAGCACGAAGAGCACGGGTTGGTTGTCGCTCGTGGTCGAAAAGGCGATGTTGGCGGCGTCTTTGGAGCGCCCGTCAGCGCCAAAGGCGTCCCACGAGCCGGTGCTGGTCACTTTGCCGATGTACGCGCCGGCGGTGGTGATGGTGTACATGAGCGTGTGCCAGCCGTTGCCGTGGTGGGTGAGCGCCGTGGCGGGGTCGCTGTTGTTCCAGCCCTGGAAATCGCCCACGGCGGTGTAGGTGGTCGGAGCGTCGTCCCAGGCGTTGACGATGTTTTGCGTCGGCAAGAGCGCAACGCCGGCGTCGGCGCTGTGGTCGTTGGTGTCGAAGGTGAATTTGACGGTGCGGTTGTCGCTCGCGGTGGAGAGCCAGGCGTTTTGTGCGGGGTAGGTGTTCGACCAATTGCCGCACTCAACCACCTTCCACTCGTAGCGCCCGGCGGTGGGGATGGTGACGTCGAGGCTGAAAATGCCGTCGCCGCCGAGCAGGTCGCCATGCGTGCCGTCGTCGTAGAGCGGGGTGCTGGCGTTGTCCCAACTGTTGAAGTCGCCCGCCAGACACCAATTGCCGCTGCTGCTCCCGTTCGGCGCGACAAACCAGCGCCCGGTGCGCACATTCAGCACGAAGACGACCGTTTCATTGGGCGCGGATGTGGTGAAATTGACGGGAGAACCATCTTTGGCGCGCCCGTCTTGCACAAATTGCTCGTTCCACGAGCCGGTTTGCACGATTTTCGCCATGTAGGTGCCGGGGCTGGCGATGGTGTAGGTCAGGTAGTAGATGCCGTTGCCCAGGCTGGTGAGCGCGGTGGCGGGGTCGCTGTTGTTCCAGCCTTGCCAGTCGCCCACGGCGGTGTAGGTGGTCGGCGTGTCGTCCCAGACGTTGACGATGTTTTGCGTGGGACCCCAGGGCATGCCGGCGTCGGTGCTGTGGTCGTTGGTGTCGAAGGTGAATTTGACGGTGCGGTTGTCGCTCGCGGTGTAGAGCCAGGCGTTTTGTGAGGGGTATGCATTGCTCCAATTGCCGCATTCCACAATTTTGAACTCATAGCGGCCGGCGGTGGCGATGGTTTCATCACGCGAAAAAACGCCGTCGCCGGGGATGAGGTCGCCATGTGTGCCGTCGTCGTAGAGCGGAGTGCTGGCGTTGTTCCAACTGTTGAAGTCGCCCGCCAGACACCAGGCAGTTGTGGGGGCGGTCGCCGCTGTGGTGATGGGGTCGGGGTGTGGCGTCGCAGCGGCTTGCACAACAAACGGCAAGAGAAACGCAAGAGCAAGCAAGGACAGGATGAAGAACGTCCAACGGAAGCGCCAAACAGATGAGGATGCCATAGGTCAAACTCCTTTTTGCATACACTATGGCGGTTGACAAACCGGTACCAACCCAAGAGAACAAGAGGAACGGGCTCGTTGGGAACGTTCTCTTGGAACGTTCCCAACAATATCACCAAGCCCAGAAGGTGTCAAACGTGCAAAGAAAAAGGCGGTGCACAGTCATCGTGCACCGCCTCACGCGTGTTCGGCGTGGTCAGGCGCGGGATTCAAGGGCTTTGGCGGCGAGCCGCTTGACGTGTGCGAGCATGCCGGCAAAACCGTTCAGGCGCTGGTGTGAGATGGCGTCTTGCAAGCCGGTTTCGTAGTAGAAATCGGCGGGCACGGCGAGCACCTCTTCGGGGGTGGCGCCGTTCAGCCCGTGGTAGAGGATGGCGGCTAACCCGCGCACGGTGGGCGAATTGGGCGGGACGTCGAAGTAGTAGTGCAAGCGCCCCTCGTCGTCGGTTTCCACGGCGATGAAAACGGGCGTCATACATTCGGGGACGCTTTCCAATTCCTCATGCTTGCCCTGATAGCGTTCCGGCAGTGGGGGCAGGCTTTCAGCGTATTGCAACAGCAAGTCCAGTTTCTCGCGGCGGTCGGCGAGTGCAAAGTCGGTCACAATCTCTTGCAGTGCCTTGGGTAGTTTTTTCTCGCTCATGTTCACCCCTCGCATGTTGCTTACTGCTCAATCTCAATGCGTTCGATCACGTCGTCGGCGGTGATGCGTTGGGCAACGTCCAGCCCTTCGACAATCTCGCCAAAGACGCCTGTGGGCGTGATGCCGGTGTCGAGGTCGCTCAGCAGGATGACGAATTGGCTGCCGCTGGGCAGGTTACGGTCTTGCCGCACGAAAGCGGAGATGGTGCCGCTCAGGTAGGGGCGTGTGCTCTCGAAGGGCAACACGTACCCCACATCGCTGTCGGGGGATTTGAGTGGCGAGCCGCTGACCCAGAATTGCCCGTCGGAGACGAACGCGATGGGCATGCCGTCGTAGTAGCCCAGCGACGCCAGTACCACAAAGTTGTTGACGGTTTCGGGTGCAGCCTGGGCGTCCAGCGCGACGCGGATGACGCCTTGCGATGTGGTGATGACCGCGGTGTAGGCGTCGGCGGGGTCAATCTGCATGGTGGGGCGGGCTTCGTACAGGTTGGCGCGTTCTTCGACGGGGATTTCCGCCAGCGGACGCCCTTCCGCCAGTTCGGGGCGGGTGGGTTCAGGCGTGGGCGGGAGCAGGCTTTCGCTCACGGTCTCAATTTCCACCGTGAGGATGCGGTCGCCCTCAAAGTCGGGGTTTTGCTGAGGGTCTCGCGGTGTGAGGCTGAGCGCCACGTCCATGCCCTCAACCACCTTCCCGAAGATGGTGTGGCGTCCGTTCAGCCAGGGCGTTTCCACATAGGTGATGAAGAACTGCGAGCCGTTGGTGTTGGGACCGGCGTTTGCCATGGCGAGGTAGCCGGGACCGTCAAAGACGAGGTCGGGCGAGATTTCGTCCTCGAACGTGTAGCCGGGACCGCCGGCGCCGGTGCCGCTGGGGTCGCCCCCTTGCGCCATGAAGTCCGGAATGACGCGGTGGAAGGTGGTGTTGTCGTAGAAGCCCTGTTCAGCCAGGAAGACAAAGTTGTTGACGGTTTTGGGGGCTTTGTCGGCAAAGAGTTGGATGCGGATGTCGCCTTTTTCGGTTTTGATGGTGGCAACGTAGATGGCGTTCGGGTCAATTTGCATGGGTGGGGGTTCATCCCACTGCTGGTAGGCGGGCGTGGGCGCCGGGGCGGCGGCTTCGGGTGTCGGTTCCGCCGCACTGGTTGGCGCGGGTTCGCTGGTTGGGGCGGCTGTTTCGGTGGCGGGCGCGGGTTCGGTGCTTGCCCCGCCGCAGGCGGCAACCGCAAGCGCCACCAACAGGGTGAGTGTGAGAATGGTCAACTGCTTCAACACGTGTCTTCTCCTTCGGGTTGTTCGCTACAAAAAGAAGGCGGCCGAAGCCGCACCACACACTTTGGCCGAAAGTGGGGGTTTTGACAAATGCGCGTGCGGTGGAATCACCGCGCCGCCAGCCGTGTCACCAGCAACTCAATCGCCATGAGGGGGTCGGTTTGCCCTGTTTTGATGTCTATGTCGCATTCCAGCAGGCGCTCAAACGCGGTTTCCAATTCCTCGAACGTGAAGTTTTGGCTTTGGGCGAGCAGTTTTTTGATGACGAAGGGGTGCTGGCGCAGGCGCTCGCGGATGGCGTTTTCATCCATGCCCTGGGCGTGCAGGTCTTTCACTTGCAGAATGAGGCGGATTTGGCGCGTCATCATGTAGTGCAGGTAGGTGGGCGCGGCGTTTTCTTGCAAGAGATGGTGCAACGCCTGCAAGGCGTGGCGCGGTTGTCGCCGACCGATGGCGTCCACCAGCGCAAAGATGTTCGCGGCGTGGGTGTAGGGCACCATGCGGCGCACCATCTCCACGGTGATGGGGTCGCCGTTGGCGTAGAGTGTGAGTTTTTCGAGTTCCTGGTCGAGCAGGCGCGTATCCTCGCCGATAACTTCGGCGAGCAGGTGGGCGGCGCGCGGCTCAATCCGACCGCCTTTTTTCTGCACGCGCTGCGCAATCCAGCGGGGCAGGGCTTTAGCGTCGGGCAGGGCGAATTCCTTGACGAACGCGCGCGGGGGGTTTTCCTTGCTCAGGTCTTGCGCCAATTTCCAGAGGCGCAGGCGCTTGTCCACGTCGGTTTCGATGAAGATGAGCCGCGTGGTGGGGGGCATGGTGGGCAGGTACGCGACGAGTTGGTCGTGAAACTCCTTGTTGCCCTGTTTGAAGCGCGCCAGCAAATCGCGCACGATGACGATGCGGCGGTCGCTCAGGAAGGGCATGGCGTCGCACGCCTGGCGGAGTTGGTCGAAGGTGAGCGTGCGCCCATCGAGACGGCTAATGTTGAGGTCGCCCGTGGCGGGGTCTTCCACACGGGCGAGCAGTTGGGCGATGGCTTCATCGCGGCTCAGTTCATCTTTGCCAAAGAAAATGTAGAACATGGTGCGGTTGGGTCAGCCTGTTGGGTTGGTTGTTTCAGCCTGAAACTGGGTTTCGTAGAGGTGCGCGTACAGCCCCCCACGCGCCAGCAATTCCTCGTGCGTGCCTTGCTCCACAAGGCGACCTTCATTGAGCACCAGGATTGTATCGGCTTTGAGGATTGTTGAAAGTCGGTGCGCGATGACCAGGCTGGTGCGCCCTTCAAACAGCGGTTCCAGCGCCGCCTGGATGAGCGCTTCGTTTTGCGAATCGAGGTGGGCGGTGGCTTCATCCAGAATGAGGATGCGCGGGTTTTTGAGGATGAGCCGCGCGATGGCGAGGCGCTGTTTTTCGCCCCCACTGAGACGGTAGCCCCGTTCGCCCACAACCGTGTCGTAGCCTTCGGGCAGGCTCATGATGAAATCGTGAATGTTGGCGGCGCGGCAGGCCGCTATCAGCGCGTCGTCGTCGGCGTGCGGGTTGGCGTAGAGCAGGTTGGCGCGGATGGTGTCGTGAAAGAGGTAGGTTTCCTGCATGACGATGCCGATGTGGCGCGCCAGCGAGGCTTGGGCAATCTGGCGCACGTCGTGCCCGTCAATCGTGATGCGCCCTTCGGTCACGTCGTAGAGGCGGGGCAGCAGGTAGGTGATGGTGGTTTTGCCCGCGCCACTTGGTCCAACGATGGCGACCAATTGCCCCGGCTGAATGTCAAACGAGATGTCGTGCAACGCCCATTCGCGCCCCTGGGGCGCCGTTTCGCCGCCGGGCAGGGTGTCGTAGCGGAACGAGACATGCTCAAAGCGGATGTGCCCTTGCACGTCGGGCAGGTGGATGGCGTTGGGGGCGTCTTCGATTTCTACGGGCAGGTCCAGGTATTCAAAGACGCGCTCAAAACTGACCAGACTGGTGGCGAATTCCACCTGGACGTTGCTCAGCGCGCCGATAGGGCCATACAGGCGGGTGATGTAGGCGACGAACGCCACAATCGTGCCGGGGCTGATGGCTTGATTGAGGGCGAGGTAGCCCCCCACCCAATAAACCAGCGCCGTGCCGATGGCGCTTGCCAACCCGATGCCCACGAAAAACCAGCGCCCCACCAGCGCCGCGCGGATGCCTGTTTCCGCCAGCCCCTGGTTGATGGCGCGAAAGCGGGCGATTTCGTCTTGCTGGCGTCCGAAGATTTTGACGAGCAACGCGCCGTTGATGCTCAGCGTTTCGTTGATGCGGTTGCTCAGTTCGGCGTTGAGGTGCATGCGCTCGCGCCGAATGCGCCGCAAGATGCGCGCGACACGCCGCGCGGGCAAGAGGAAGAGCGGCACCACCACAACCGCCAGCAGGGTCAGCCGCCATTCGAGCGAAAACATGATGGCGAGCGTGGAAATGAGGATGACGATGTTGGTGATGATGTTGGGAATGGTGCCCGTGATGGCGTTTTGCGCCCCCACCACGTCGTTGCTAAAACGGGAGATGATGTCGCCCGCTTTGGTGTGGGTGAAGAAGCGCAGGGGCATACGCTGTAAATGTTCAAACATTTGTTGGCGCAGGTCGAAAATGATACCTTCGCCGACGCGGGCGCTGAAATAGCGTTGCGCCACGCCCAGCAGACCAGTGAGCAAGGGGATGCCGACCATGCCCAGCGCCAGCCAGTTCAGGCGGCGCACGTCGCCCGTGGGGAGCACGGTGTCGAACAGGTCGCGGTAGAGCAGGGGCGGCACCAGTTCAAGCACAGAGATGCCGATGATGAGCGCCAGCATGGTGAGAATGTCGCGCCAGTAGGGGCGGGCGTAGTGGGCGACGCGGCGCAGCAACTCGCGGTCAATGTGGGGGCGTGCGTTTTCATCGTAGCGTACAAGCGACCACCAACTATTATGGAACATGGAATGCTCTCACTCCTTCTTTTTCCTCGAACAGGTATGGGCAGTGTGGCGCAAAATTGTAGCATGGTTTGGGCGTGAGACGAGATGTTTGTACGCCGGGGGCGCTTTTGGGGCGTGAGAATGGCTGTTTTGGCGCTTGCGCTTTTTGATGGCGTATGCCACACTTGAAAGCGTTCCCTTGGTTATTGAGACGGAAAGGAGGATGTATGTCCCTTGTTGACTTCCTGATGAGCCTGGCGCTTGGTCTGCTTGCCACGCTCGTTCTCGCCTTTGTGTTGCGCTGGTTCATCACCACGTTGCTCAACACCATGCCCTGGTCGGGGCGCGACAAGGTGCGCGATATTCTGCTGGCGCTGGTCTGGCCGATGGCAGCGTTGGCGGTTCTGACGATGGCCGCAGGGCGTTTGCCGGGCGGGATGCTCACGCTTTGGGAGAACCCCGCGCTCACGCTGGATCCCGAAGCGGTGCGCGCCTGGCTGGCGGGGCTTGTGCGCGTCTGGTTCTTCTACGCGCTGGTGGTGGCTGTTGTGCGCGTTGTGCTGGCGCCGGCGAACGCCGCCTTTTGGGTGCGCCGCGTCGTGCGTCCGCTCTTCGCCTTGCTTGCGCTGGCGCAAGCCGCGGGTGTGCTTGATGACGTGCTCAATTACCCCATCCCGCTCACTAGCGGTCAGGTGTTGACCGTGCGCGGCTTGGTGCTGGCGACGGTCTCCGTGGCTGTGGTCTTCATCGTGGCGCGTGCCATTCGCGCCTACATGGAAACGTCTTTCTTGCCCAAAAGCGGTTTTGACCCCGCCGTCAGTTATGCGGTGAGCGCCACCCTCTTCTACGTGGTGCTCATCGTGGGTGTGCTCTCCGTCATCAATGCGTTAGGCTTCCCTCTGACCACGTTGACGGTGATTGCCGGTGGTCTTTCCGTGGGCTTGGGCTTTGGGCTGCAAGCGATTTTCAACAACCTGGCGAGCGGCTTCATTTTGATGTTCGAGCGGGCGCTTGCGCCGGGCGATGTGATTGTACATAACGGCGATGAGGTGGTCGTCGAACGCATTGGCATTCGCAGTACGCTGGTGCGCACACGCGGGAATGTGCTCATGCGTATTCCCAACGCCGACCTGCTCAATTCGCCGCTGGCGAACTATGGGCAGGGTGAAGAAGCCGTGCGCGTCGGCGTCGGCGTGGGGGTGTCGTATGACGCCGATCCCCGTGAGGTGGAACGCCTGTTGTTGCAAGCCGCCGACCACCCGCTGGTGCTGGAAACGCCTGCGCCGCAGGTGGCGTTTGTGGGCTTCGGCGACAACAGCCTCGATTTTGAGTTGCGCGTCTGGACCAATCAGCCGCAACGCATTCCCATGTTGAAAAGTGAATTGCGCTACCGCATTTTCGATGTGCTGAGCCAACACGGCGTCGAAATTCCCTACCCCCAACGCGATGTGCATTTGCGCTCCGGGTGGGAACGTCTCGGCAACGCGCCCGATGCTTGACGGGCGGCGGCTGCATTCGGGTGTTTGCGCTGAGTTGTGCTACTATTGGGGCGATGTGAAGCCTGAACGGAGATGAAAGCCGAGCCGTATGTATCGCACAGCACCATCCTTGCCAATTGAAGACCTTGACGCCATGTGGGCGGCTGTTATCGGGTGCGAACCGGGCGACCTGCGAAGCGGGCGCCTCATGTTGCGCATGGGGGGCGACCAGGAGATGCTGGATGTGTTCGTGACCCCCGATGGGGGCGTGGTGCTTGCGCCTTTCGCCCTGCTGGCGCAGATTGAACCGCCCACACTCGACCAGGCGCTGGAACCGTCCTGGTGGGCAATGCAGTTGAAATGCCGCCCCAGCGACCTGGCGGTGCAAGGTCCGATGACGATCTGGTACGCCACGCGCGAAACCTTCATTCCAGAGCCGCACCGTTTTGTGCGCGCCTTGCGCCGCCGCGACGCGGAAGCCTTGGCGCGGTTCGACCGCATTTTGAAAGCCCGCGAACCGGAGACCTATCCCTACTGGCAAATTGGGGGGCGCGAAGTCGCCCACACGCGCTTGTGGGGGGCGTACCACGAGGGCAAACTCGTCGCCGTGGCGGGGGCGCGCCTGCTTTCGTCCGATGTCGCCGAAATCGGCGTGAGTGTGCTCCCCACCATGCGCCGCCGCGGCTACGGTACGGCGGTGGTTTCCGCCGCCGCGAGTGCGCTCTTCGAGCAGGTGCGGCTGGTGCAGTTGCGCACACTCAACCACACACCGGGGGCAGACCGCCTCGCCCTGCGCCTGGGCTTTCGTCCCTACGCACACCACCTCTGGATTGGGATACCCTGATGCGCGACGAGCCATTGCCGAACACCGACCCGCTGGACAAACACCCCCTCATCCGCGCCCCTGAACTGGCGGGCGGTATCTGGCTGGATGAAACGCCCCGCTCACTGCACGACCTGCTGGCGCGTGGTCCGCTCTTGCTCGATTTCTGGGATTTCTCGTGCGTCAATTGCGTGCGCACGCTTCCTTATCTCGCCGCCTGGTATGAACGCTATCACCCGCTCGGCTTGAACGTGGTCGGTGTGCATACGCCCGAATTTGCATTCGGGCGCGACCCTGAGGTGGTGCGCCGCGCCGCCGACGACCTGGATATTCCCTACCCCGTCCTGCTCGACCCAGACCGCACGCTCTGGTATGCCTACGCCGTCAAAGCCTGGCCGACGCTCTTCCTGATTGACCGGGCGGGGCGTATTCGCTACACCCACGTGGGCGAAGGGGGCTACACCACCACCGAGCGCGCCATTCAAGCGCTCTTGCGCGAAGACCAGCCCACGCTCGCTTTGCCCGAACCGCTTGCCCCCTTGCGTCCCGGCGACCGCGAAGGGGCGGTGTGCTACCCCACCACGCCCGAACTCTACGCCGGCTGGGCGCATGGGCGGTTGGGGCATGCCGACGATTGGCAGCGCGACCAGGTGCACCACTTCACCGACCCACTCGCGCATGAAGAGGGCGTGCTCTATTTTCAGGGCGCTTGGCGTCCCACGGTGGAATACGCCGAATTTGTGGGCGAAGAAGGACATGTGCGCGTCTGCTACCGCGCCGCCGAACTCAACGCCGTCATGGCGTCGCTGACGGGCGAGCCCATTCGCGTGTTCATCCTGCAAAATGGCGAACCCCTGCACTTTGCCGACGCGGGCGAAGATGTCATCGTGGACGCCGACTATGGCTCCTATGTGCTTGTGCGCGAACCGCGCATGTACAACCTGGTGAACAACCCCGACTACGGTGTTTTCGAGGTGCGGCTTGTTCCCGCGCGGCGCGGGTTGGCGCTTTACGCCTTTTCGTTCGTTCCCTGCACACGTCCCACAGAGGGGTGAAGGATGAGCAAACGAAAAAGCCGCAAGCAACGCCGCCGAACCCCAACGGTGCGCGTCAAGGGGCTGGTGGCGTTCACCAACCGTGTGCGTCAGGCGCTGGCGCAGGGCGTGCCGCCCGAAGAGCATGCCCACTTGCGCCAGGAGGTGCAGAACGCCCTGCGGCAGGTTGAAGCCCTTTGCCGCGCGCATGGGCTGACCCCCGCCGATTTGCCCGCTCCATCGCGCCGCGCCTACGAATTTTTGCGCTCGCTCGACCTTTCGGCGATTCCCACGCCCACGGACAACGCCCCCGCGCCGCCGTCAACCGTGCGTGTGCAAAACGTGCGCCGTATGCAAACGGCGATGCACACGGCATTGTGGCAACTCGCTTTGCGTGAAACGCCGACGCCGGCGGAGGCGCTCGCCGAGGCGTGCGCTCATCATGCCGACACCATCCGCGCCATTCTCGACGAAGCCGGCGCGGATGTGCTGGCGCTTGCCCCCGCTACGCGGGCTTTCTACCAGTGGCTCGTCTTCCTCAGCGACTCCGAAACCATGCGCGAACATGTGGAAACCCTGCGCCGCTTTGTTCGCGCCGCCGAAAGCGTGCGCCCCAAGAGCCGCGGGGTGTTTGCGCTGGTGCGTCTGTTGCCCATGGCGCACATCTACCGCATGAGCCCCACCGCCGAAGGCACGCATGTGGCGTTGCATGAGGGCTTTCTGGGTGCGCCCGACGAGGTGTTGAAAGCGCTGGCGCGGGTGGCGTTGACGGGCAACGTCCGCGCCCAAGACCGACGGTGTATCCGTGACTATGTGCAGAGCGACGAGTTTCAGGAAACCGCGGCGACCGTCGAAACGCTGGAATTGCCGCTGGTGGCGCAACCCAAAGGAAGTTTCCACGACCTCGATGCCGTGTTTGACCGCGTCAACGCCGCCTATTTCAACGGCGCGATGCCGCACCCGCGCCTCACCTGGAACCGCCAGATGACGCACAACAAAATGGCGCACTACGATGCGCGGCGCGATACCGTCATGGTGAGCGTCACCCTCGACCACCCCGATGTGCCCGACGACGTGCTCGATTTTGTGATGTACCACGAACTGCTGCACAAACAGTTTGGCGTGCGTATCGTCAATGGTCGCCGCATGGCGCACACGCCCGAATTTCGCGCCGCCGAGCGCCGCTTTGCGCGCTATGACGAAGCCGTGGCATTCTTGAAATCTCACGCCCGCCGCATCATGTGAGATGTGGCGGAGCGATTGACATTGCACGGCGCATCCGATACACTCTCGCCGTGCATGGAGATGAACAAACGTGCGTGCGAGCCTCAATGATGGAGCATCCGCCCATGGCAGACGAACAGACGTATCGCGACGTTTCAGCGTTGCTCATTCATCCCGCCGAACTGGATGACATTGCGGCTTGCCTGGCGCTGGATCGTTCCTACACGACCAATGAAGTCTGGCAAATGGTGCTCGAACCGCGCCAGGGGTTGGCGACGTTGGGCGTGCGCTTTCACGCCGTGCGCCTGACCCGCGAAGTACGCCACCCCTACCCCCGCCCCGATGAGGAGTTGCGGGCGCTCTGGCAGCATGATATCTCCGACGTGCTGGTCGCGCGCCTGGGCGATGAGGTGGTGGGCTTTGTGGACATGCGCGCCCTGGTGGACCGCGGATGTGTCTGGGTGCACAACCTGGTGGTGCATGCGCCGTTTCGTCGGCGCGGCATTGGGCGGCAACTGGTCGAAGCCGCCGCCGAATGGGGGCGCGAACGGGGATTTCGCCGCTTCATTTTTGAGACGCCTACCAAAAATGGGGGCGCGTTCCAGTTTTTCTTTGCCATTGGCGCAGAGTTCACCGGTTTTCAAGACCGCTATTACAGCAATCAGGATATTGCTGTCTTTTTTGAATATCGTGTCTGAACACCCCCGGCGCGCGCTTTTTCGTGGGGTGTGCCACCCAACAACGTAGGACGCTCACATGGCAATGGTGCTCTCACAACAGGGACGTTTTCGGCAATGGCTGAGCCGCCTGGGATTGGCGACGCGCGAGCATATCGCGTGGGCGCTTTACGACTGGGCGAATTCCGCCTTTGCGACCACGATCATGGCGGCGGTGCTTCCGATTTATTACAGCACCGTCGCTGCCGCCGACCTGCCGCCTAACATTGCCAGCGCCTACTGGGGCTATACCACCGCCGCCGCATTGGCGCTCATTGCCTTCTTCTCGCCCATTCTGGGCGCTGTCGCCGATTACATGGGCGCAAAAAAGCGCTTTCTGGCGCTCTTTGTGGCGGTGGGGGCGCTCTTTTCCGCCTTGCTGGCGTTGGTCGGGCAGGGGGATTGGTTGCTGGCGTCGCTCATCTTCATCGTGGCGAATGTGGCGTTTGCCGGCGCCAACATTTTCTATGACGCCCTCTTGCCCTCTATTGCCAGTGAAGAAGTGATTGACCGCGTCTCAGCGGCGGGCTACGCACTGGGCTACCTGGGTGGCGGTTTGCTGCTTTTGCTGAATGTCGCCTGGATTTTGCAGCCTTCTCTCTTCGGCATCCCCGACACCACCACGGCAACCCGTCTCGCGTTTGTGAGTGTGGGGCTTTGGTGGGCGCTTTTCTCCGTCCCCTTGTTCCGCTACGTGCCCGAGCCAACGCGTCGTTTGGCGCACGACGAGCCGGTGCGCGGCAATCCCATCAAATTGGGGTGGGCGCGCCTGCTGAGGACGGCGCGCGAAATCAGCAAGTATCGCCAATTGCTCCTTTTCCTGGTGGCGTTCTGGCTGTATGGCGACGGCATTGGCACCATCATCAAGATGGCGACGATTTACGGCACCGAGATTGGCATTGGGCAAAGCGACCTGATTAGCGCGCTGGTGCTGACGCAATTTGCCGGCATCCCCTTCACTTTTGCCTTTGGCTGGCTGGCGTCGCGGCTGGGCACCAAACGCGCCATTGCCGTCGGGTTGCTTGTGTACACGCTGATTTCGATTGGCGGCTTCTTCATGGAAAAAGCGTGGCATTTTTGGGTTTTGGCGCTGGCGGTCGCGACGGTGCAAGGCGGCACGCAAGCATTGTCGCGCTCGCTGTTCAGCCTGATGGTGCCGCGCTCGCTCGCCTCGGAATTCTTCGGCTTTTTCAGCGTCTTCGCCAAATTCGCGGGGGTGCTCGGCCCGTTCCTTTTCGGTCTGATTGCCAGCCTGGCGGGCACCAGCCGCTTGAGCATTTTATCGCTGATTGTGTTCTTCCTTGGCGGGCTGGTCGTCTTGGCGTTTGTAGATGTGGATGAGGGGCATCGCGTGGCGTTGGAGGTGGACGCGCACTACCACCCCGCCGCGTAAAAAGCAACCAATTGTTTGCGGAGAGGCTCTGATGAACCAACAGGCGTCCCCGGCAAAATCGTCGGCAATTTTCTCGTTGCCCGTGATCTCCTGGGCGTTGTATGACCTGGCGAACACCATGTTTTCGATGAGCATCGTCTCGCTCTACTTTTCGCTCTGGGTCGTCAACGTCATGGGAGGTACTGACGAACTCTACGCCAATGCCAATGCGTTTTCGATGGCGCTCATGTTCCTCACCGCGCCGATTCTGGGGGCTATCTCCGACCAGGCGAGTCGGCGCATGCCGTTTCTCGTGGCTTCGACGCTGATTTGTGTTGTGTTCACGGCGTTGCTGGGCACGGTGGGGCTGTATGGCTCGCTTATTCTCTTCGTCGTCGCCAATTACGCTTTTCAGGCGGGGTTGATTTTTTACGATTCGCTCTTGCCCGAAGTGAGCACGCCGGAAAACCGCGGACGCGTTGGCGGGCTGGGCATCGGACTGGGCTACATGGGCTCGTTCATTATCGTCGGCCTGGGGCTGATGATTGTGAAAGAGCAGACGCACGAAGAACTGGTGACGATGTTCCGCCTGACGGCGTTGCTCTTCCTGCTCTTTGCGCTTCCCTGCTTCATTTTTGTCAAGGAACGCACACGCCGCACCAAGGGCATTTCCGCCGAGGTGATTCGCGGTGCGATTTTCCAGGTGCGTCATACCATCGCCCACGCGCAGCAATTCCCCGGTTTGGTGCGTTTTCTGATTGGTCGCATTTTTTACACCGACCCCGTCAACACCATCATCGTCTTCATGGGCGTTTATGTGACGAATGAAGTCGGGTTTACCGCCTTCGAGGCGCAGTTGCTTTTGTTGACGGCGATTGCCGCTTCGGTGATTGGCGGCTTTGTGTGGGGGGCGGTGGTGGACCGCATCGGGCCCAAGCGCGCGTTGTTTATGGTGCTCAGTTTGTGGAGTGTGACGATTCTGCTGGCGGCGGCGATTCCTGTGTTGGGCTTGCCCAAAGCGCTTTTCTGGGTGGTAGGTATGATGGCTGGGGTTGCCCTGGGGGGCACATGGGCGGCGGACCGCCCCTGGATGTTGATTTTGTCGCCGCCGCGCTACGTGGGTGAGTTTTATGGCTTGTACAGCATGGTGGGACGCTTTGCGGCCATTATTGGCCCGTTTACGTGGGGTGTGATCGTTGACCGTCTGGGATGGGGACGCCCAGCGGCGGTCTTCACCATGTTCTTCTTCGTGGTCATCGCGATGTTCATCTTGCGCTCGGTGGATGATGAACCGCGTACCTGGCCGCCCGAATTGCAAGTGCAGCCAGAGTAAAAGGTTGTATTCGCCAAATTCAGCGAACCAGCGATAATACACATGCCTTCTGTGAAAAAAAGAGCATATTCTACAAGGAGGTAGAACATGTCCCAATCAGCCGAACGTCGCGCACCCGACCGCAACCTGGCGCTCGAACTGGTCC
The DNA here is from genome assembly GCF_001306175.1 of Ardenticatena maritima. Classification (NCBI taxonomy): domain Bacteria; kingdom Bacillati; phylum Chloroflexota; class Ardenticatenia; order Ardenticatenales; family Ardenticatenaceae; genus Ardenticatena; species Ardenticatena maritima. The sequence goes on along the minus strand of NZ_LGKN01000006.1, from coordinate 398,182 downwards.
GCGTGACCGAAGCCGCCGCCATGGCTGCCGCTCGCTGGCAGGGGCGTGGCGACAAGAATGGCGCCGACCAAGCCGCTGTGGACGCCATGCGCTTCATGCTGAGTACCGTGCAAATGGACGGTGTCATCATCATCGGCGAAGGCGAAAAGGACGAAGCCCCGATGCTCTACAACGGCGAGCGCGTCGGGAATGGTGAACCCCCCGAAGTGGATGTTGCGGTGGACCCCATTGACGGCACGCGCTTGCTCTCTCTGGGGCGCTCGAACGCGCTTAGCGTGGTGGCGATTAGCGAACGCGGCACCATGTTCGACCCCGGCAAAATTGTGTACATGAACAAAATCGCTGTTGGCCCCGAAGCCAAGGATGTGATTGACATTGAAGCCCCGCCGCGCGAAAACCTGCGCCGCATTGCCAAAGCCAAGGGCATGGCTATCGAAGACCTCACCGTCGTCATTCTCGACCGCCCACGCCATCAGGACCTCATCCGCGAAGTACGTGAAACAGGCGCGCGTATTCGCCTCATCACCGACGGCGACGTCGCGGGGGCGATTATGACGGGGTTGCCCGGCACCGGCGTGGACGTGCTCATGGGCATTGGCGGGACGCCAGAGGGCGTTATAGCGGCTGCCGCGCTCAAATGCCTGGGCGGTGGTATCGAAGGCAAACTCTGGCCGCGCAACGATGAAGAACGCGCCTGGGCGGAAGAACATGGCTATGACTTGAAGCAGGTGTTGGGCATCAACGACCTGGTCAAAGGTGATAACGTCTTCTTTGCGGCGACGGGCATCACCAACGGCGAATTGTTGCGTGGGGTGCGCTACTTCAGTGGTGGGGCGCGCACGCACTCGCTTGTCATGCGTTCCAAGAGCGGCACCATCCGCTACATTGACTCCATTCACCGCTGGGAAAAACTCTCCAAAATCAGCGATATCGCTTACGCGCCGGCGTCGCATGTGGATGAACCATGGTAATCTGAGCAGTTTCATGAGAAAGCAGAGCGCCCGCCAATCTGGCGGGCGCTACGCATATCAAGAGGAGGCGCTTTCCTCGGGTTGGGCGGTTTAGTGGAATTGCTCGGCTTCGGTCGAGCCGTGCAGGGCTGCGGTTGAGGCTTCGCCGCCGGTAATCGTGGTGAGCACGGTGTCGAAATAGCCGGTGCCCACTTCGCGCTGGTGGCGCGTTGCGGTGTAGCCGTCTTTTTCGGCGGCAAATTCGGCTTGTTGCAGTTCCACGTAGGCGGCCATGTCGCGCTGGTCGTAGTCGCGCGCCAGTTGGAAGGTGTGGTAGTTGAGCAGGTGCCACCCCGCCAGCGTGATGAACTGGAACTTGTAGCCCATCGCGCCCAATTCGCGCTGGAACTTGGCGATGGTCTCGTCATCCAAATGGCGCTTCCAGTTGAAGGAGGGCGAGCAGTTGTACGCCAGCAGTTTGCCCGGATACTCCTTGTGAATGGCTTCGGCGAATTGGCGCGCTTCGTCCAGGTCGGGTGTGGATGTTTCAAACCAGAGCAGGTCGGCGTAGGGGGCGTATGCCAACCCACGGGCGATGGCGGCTTCGAGACCGTTGCGCACGCGGTAGTAGCCTTCGGGTGTGCGTTCGCCGGTGATGAAGGGGCGGTCGTATTCGTCAATGTCGCTTGTGAGCAGGGTGGCGCTCAGGGCGTCGGTGCGCGCGATGAGCACCGTCGGCACGTCCAGTACGTCAGCCGCCAACCGCGCCGCTGTGAGCACGCGGATGAATTGCGATGTGGGCACCAGCACCTTGCCACCCAGGTGGCCGCACTTCTTTTCCGCCGCCAGCTGGTCTTCAAAGTGAACACCAGCGGCTCCGGCTTCAATCATCGCTTTCATCAGCTCAAACGCATGCAATGGACCACCAAACCCCGCTTCGGCGTCGGCGACAATGGGCACGTACCAGTCAATCGAGGTGTCGCCTTCAATGCGGTGAATCTGGTCGGCGCGCATGAGGGCGTTGTTGAAGCGGCGCACGAGTGTGGGCACACTGTTGGACGGGTAGAGGCTCTGGTCGGGGTAGGTTTGCCCCGCCAGGTTCGCGTCGGCGGCGGTTTGCCAGCCGCTCAGGTAGATGGATTTCAACCCCGCCTTGACCATTTGCACCGCTTGCGCGCCCGTGACGGCGCCAAAGGTGTGCACGTAGGGCTCGGTTTGCAGCATGTTCCACAGGCGTTCCGCGCCATAGCGTGCCAGCGAGTATTCGATAGGCAGCGATGTGCGCAGGCGGACAACGTCCTCGGCGGTGTAGTTGCGTTTAATGCCCTGCCAGCGGGGGTCGGTTTGCCAGCGGTATTCAAGTTCGGCAATTTGTTGTTCCATCGTTGGGCGCACCATATGAAACTCCTTTCTGGTTGGGTTGGTTTTTTTGGGTGGAATGTGTTGGCTACGCCCTGGCAAACACCGGCGGTCTGCCAGGGCTTTTTTTGTTAGGGCAGGTAGTCGTACGCCACGAATGTCAGGAACTCGATGAACTCATCGGCTTCGACCAACTTGTCCAGAATGTCGGCGGCTTCGCCGTAGCGTTCATGATCAGCACCGCCCAGCTTTTCCAGCTCTTCGGTGCGGACTTGCTCGTACAGCTCGCGCGTGACGGGACGCCCATCGTCGAGCGCGCCACCCAGGTTGATCCATTGCCAGATTTGCGCGCGCGAGATTTCGGCGGTGGCGGTGTCTTCCATCAGGTTGAAGATAGCCGCCGCCCCGTTCCCATTGAGCCAGGCGTTCAGGTACTGCAAGGCGACGCTAACGTTCAGCCGCAAGCCCTCTTCGGTAATCTTGCCGTTGGGGACGGTGAACGTTGTCAGGTCGGCGGCGGTGACATGCACGTCTTCGCGCAATTTGTCTTTTTGGTTGGGGCGGTCGCCCAACACTTCGTCGAACACTTCTTTGGCGACGGGCACCAGGTCGGGGTGGGCAACCCACGTGCCATCGAAGCCTTGCCCCGCTTCACGCAGTTTGTCTTCGCGCACTTTTTGCAGCGCCACGCGGTTCACTTCGGGGTCGCGGCGGCTGGGGATGAACGCCGCCATGCCGCCGATGGCATGCGCCCCACGTTTGTGGCACGAGCGCACCAACAATTCGGTGTAGGCGTACATGAAGGGAACCGTCATGGTCACTTGTGAACGGTCGGGCAAGAGTGCGTCTTTGTGGTTGCGGAACTTCTTGATGACGCTGAAAATGTAGTCCCAGCGCCCCGCGTTGAGCCCCGCGGCGTGGTCGCGCAATTCGTAGAGGATTTCTTCCATCTCGAACGCCGCCAGAATGGTTTCAATCAGCACCGTGGCGCGAATTGTGCCGTGGGGCACATTCAGCATTTTCTGGGCGGTTGTGAAGATGTCGTTCCACAAACGCGCTTCCAGATGGCTTTCCAACTTGGGCAGGTAGAAGTAGGGTCCCGTGCCCCGCTTGATGAGTTCGTGGGCGTTGTGGAAGAAGTACAACCCAAAGTCGAAGATGCTAGCGGAGATGGGTTGCCCATCTACCAGCACATGCTTTTCAACCAGATGCCACCCACGCGGGCGCACCAACAGCGTCGCAATCTTCTCTTTCAGGCGGTATTCCTTGCCGCGGGCTTCGTCTACGTACTCAATGCGGCGGCGCACCGCGTCAATCAGGTTGACCTGCCCCTGCGTGACGTTCTCCCATGTGGGGGAAAGCGCGTCCTCGAAGTCCGCCATGAAGACGTTGGCGCCCGAGTTGAGCGCGTTGATCATCATCTTGCGGTCTACCGGTCCCGTGATTTCGACACGGCGGTCTTGCAGGTCGGGCGGCGTGGGAGCGACTTGCCATTCACTTTCGCGAATTTCGCGCGTTTCGGGCAAAAAATCGGGTTTGTTGCCGGCGTCGAGCCACGCCTGACGTTCGGCGCGCGCCGCCAACAGGTCTTCACGGCGGCTGTTGAAGCGGCGATGCAATTCCGCTACAAATGCCAGCGCTTCGGGGGTGAGCACTTGCTGAACAGCGGGGGTGATTTCGCCAAGCACTTCGACACCAGGGGGAGTTTGGAATGTGGTTTTGGCGTTTGAACGGGTGACCATGAGCGCCCTCCTTTGGGAGATTGGTTGGTGGTTGTGAAAAACGGAACGTTTTCTTGTGAAACAGGGTACAAACAAAGCGGGTGGGTTGACAACACGTCTTACGGTAGTTTCTTCAAACGCCCGATTGGGTGGTGTTTGTGAAAATGGGAACGTTCTACCTACCCGATGGGGTGGGTGCTCGAACGGGTAGGGGGTGGAAAGGGGGGCTGGGTTGCCTGTTTTTCACGCGCGGCGCACGCGATGCACAAAAAAAGCGCCCACCGGATGGTGGGCGCGGGCAAGGGCGGCGCTGCTAGACGCTTTGCGGCGATGGCGTGTAAAACAAATCTTCGTTCTTCAACTTCATGCGCTCTTCGGCGTTGAGCCTGTGTGTGCCGCGAAAATGGAGCACGTCCACTTCAACTTCGTAGGTGTAGTGGCGGCGCTGCCACCCGTAGGGCGGCCAGTAGTGCACCAGGTCGAACTGGATGGTCTGGTTTTCTTCGTCAATCGTCTCGTTCAACAGCCAGGCGGGATATTTTTCATCAATCAGCACGCGCACTTTCGCGTCGCGCGTCGCGCGCCATGCGGCAAATTTGTCGCTCATACATGCCTCCTTTGTATCGCTCCACGTTCGGGCACATTCTACGACAATTTGTTTGTGAAGCAAGGTACTTTCACAGATGCGCCGCGCGTGGCGTGCGCTCAGCCTGTTTGAGGACGAGCCACCCCCACGCACAGAGTACGCCACCCCACAGGACGGAAACGAGGAGCGGGCTTCGGGTAAACACGTTGATGAACGCCAGCGCGTGGGTGGCGAGCAAGAGGATGGTCGCCGTGCGGGCGTGCGCGGCGGCGCGTTCCCACACCAGGGGGGCGATGGCGGTCAGCAAGACCAGGTCGTGCAGGAAACTGTGCGGGGTGAGGAGCAGGGTGGCGATGACGGTTCCGGCGAAGGCGGTTTCCGCCGGGGCGTGTTGCCACAGGCGCACCAGCAGGCTGAGCATGCCCACGGCGGCAAGCCCCCACACGCCCCACACCCACGGGGCGGGGATGCCGAGGGTGAAGAGCATGCCGCGCACGTTGGGCATGAGCGTCGGGGCGATGCCGTATGCGCCATTTGTTTGGGCGGTGAAGAGGAGCATGCGCCCCCAATCGAGCAGGCTTTGCCAGCCTGTGCTGAACAGTGTCAGCAGGAGCAAGCCGCCCAGCCCCACGGCGAGCCCCGCCAACAGGCGCTGTTGGCGCTGCCACACCACCCAGAGCCAGACGAGCACGGCAAATTGGGGTTTGATGGCAAGCCCCGCCCACCAGAGCCCGGCGGCAATTGCGTGCCCGCGCCGCCAGTGGCACCAGCCCGCCGCCAGAAACAGCGCCAGCCAGATACTGGGTTGCCCTTGCAGAAGGACCATCCAGGTGATAGGCCACAACAGCAGAAGCCAGGCAAACAGCAGGCGCGAGGGCGCATGGGTGTAGCCGATGAGCGCCAGCAGGGCGGCGATGTTCATCGCCAGCCAGATGAAATAGGCGGTGGGGAGCGGAAAGCGGGCTATCCATTGCAACAGCACCGCCACAAATGGCGGGTAGTTGAACGGAAGCAACCCGTTTGTGTAGGTCCAGCCGTAGGGGGCGAGCAAGGTTTGTTGCACATGGGTTTGGGTATCGAGGTCATACAGTGCGGCGGGGGTTTCGCGCACAAGTGTGGCGCCTGTGTAGAACATAGCAAAATCGCCCGGCCCCAAGCGGAAACCGGGCATGCGGTGCGCCATGATGAAGAGTGCCAGCAGCGGCACTGTGCCGACAAGCGCCGCGGCATAGAGCCGCCACCAGCGGTGGATGGACGCCTGTGTTTCCCCCGCGGCGCTTGCCATGGCTTACGCCTCGCGCCAGATGGTCTGTTCGGAGCCGGGTCCGACTGAGACGATGGTCACCGGTGCGCCGGCAAGGTCTTCGATGAAGCGCAGATAGTCGCGGGCGGCTTGGGGCAGGTCGTCCCAGGTGCGTGCGTTGGTGATGTCTTCCTGCCAGCCGGGCACAGTTTCGTAGATGGGGCGGCAGCGTTCCAGCCCCTCAATCTGGGCGGGGTAAGCGTCGAGGCGCTCGCCGTCCAGTTCGTAGGCGACCGCCACGGGAATACGTTCCAGCCCGGAGAGGATGTCCAGTTTGGTGATGGCAAGTTCCGTCAGCCCGTTGAGTTGGGCGCTGTACCGCAGGGCGACGCCGTCGAGCCAGCCGACGCGGCGGGGGCGGCCGGTGGTGGTGCCGAATTCGTCCCAGGGGTTGGCGCCCGTGCCGCGCAAGCGCACGGCTTCTTCGCCGTGGAGTTCGGTGGGCATGGGACCACCCCCCACGCGCGTTTGAAAGGCTTTGACCACGCCAATCACGCGCTGGATGTCGCGCACCCCGACGCCGGCGCCGGTGAGGACGCCGCCCGTGGTGGGGTGGCTGCTGGTGACGTAGGGATACGTGCCGTGGTCGAGGTCCAGGAGTGTGCCTTGTGCGCCTTCAAAGAGCACCGATTGCCCCGCTTGCAAGGCGGCGTGAACGGGGGCGAAGGCGTCGCCGATGAAATCCGCCAGGGCGTCGCGCCATCGGCGGGCTTTGTCGAGCATGTCGTCGAGCGCGACGGGGGGCTGTTGCAACACGCCGCTGAGGATGGCGTTGGCAAAGAGCAGGGCGTTTTCCAGGCGTTCGGCGAGCACGGCGTCGTCGAGCAGTAGGTCGCGCGCGCGAATGCCGCGCCGTGCGGCTTTGTCGGTGTAGGCGGGACCAATGCCGCGCCCCGTCGTGCCAATGGCGCGGTCGCCGCGCGCCGATTCAACCGCGCGGTCGAGCAGGCGGTGGTAGGGGAAGATGAGGTGGGCGTTGCCGCTCAGCACCAGGCGGCTCAGGTCTACGTTGGCGTCGCGAAGCGCTTGCATTTCGCGCAAGAGTTCGTCGGGGTCAATCACCATGCCGTTGCCCATGTAGGCGTAGACGTGAGGGTAGAGCACGCCGCTGGGAATCTGGTGCAGTTTGAACGTTTGCCCTTCGTGCACGACGGTGTGCCCCGCGTTGGGACCACCGCTGAAGCGCACCACGACATCGGCTTGTCCTGAGAGCAGGTGGGTGATTTTGCCTTTGCCTTCATCGCCCCATTGGGCGCCGATAATGGCTGTTCCGGGCATTGGAATGCTCCTTCCTGTTGTGGTTGCAGTTAGTCAACAAAACGGTATTTGATGAGCGTCCAGAGGGCAACAATGCCATCGCGCCAGGTAATTTTCTTGCCTTCTTCGTATTCTCGCCCGTTATAACTGATGGGCACTTCGTAAATGCGGTATCCCCGTTTCAGAATTTTGGCGGTAATCTCCGGCTCGAATTCAAAGCGGCGTGAGCGCAGGGGAATGGGGCGAATCACCTCAGTGCGGAAGACTTTATAGCACGTTTCCATGTCGCTCAGGATTGAGTCATAGAGCACGTTGGTGACAAAGGTCAGCATTTTGTTGCCCACCATGTGCCAGAAGAGCATGGCTTTGCGTGGTCCGCCGAGGAAGCGGCTTCCATAGACCACGTGCGCGCGCCCTTCGAGAATGGGTTCAAGCAGTTTGGGGTACTCGCGCGGGTCGTACTCCAAATCGGCGTCCTGGATGAGCACAATATCGCCGGTGACGTTGTTGAGGGCGGTGCGAATGGCGGCGCCTTTCCCCTGGTTGTGGGTGTGGAAGAAGACGCGAATATCACCTCGCTGGGCTTCTTCACGCAAAATCTGGGGCGAGGCGTCGGTTGAACCGTCGTCAACGGCGATGATTTCGCGTTCCAGCCCGGCGGTTGGTGCTTGTCGGACGCGTTCGAGAATGTCGCGGAGTGTGCGTTCTTCGTTGAAAACGGGAATGATGATGGAGAGTTTGGTTGGTTTTCGCTGCTCCATGAATGTGCCAAAACCTTTTTTGCTATTGGGATGATGTGCGCGGCGTATTATAAAAGCAGTTTGAAGGGGAGCAATTTTGCCTGACGTGCAGGCGACGCCACGACCTGACAGGTCCTTTGTGACCTGCCAGGTCGTGGGTGCAGGCGAGGCGCGGGCGGGTTAGGGGCGCGTCCAGGGGTCGAACAGGCGATCCCACTCTTGCAGGGCGTAGCGGTCGGTCATGCCGGCGATGTAGTCGGCGACGACGCGGTGGAGCGGCACAGGCCCGATGCGTTGCTGGACTTCTTCGGGGAGTTGCGCCGGGTCCAGGATGTAGGCGTTGAACAGGTCGCGCAGAATGCGCTGGGATTTGGCGGACATGCGCACCACACGGTAGTGGCGGTACATGTTTTTGAAGAGGAAGCGCTTGAGCTGGCGGCTTTTTTCGCGCATTTCGGGCGACATGCTCACCAGCGGACGCCCAAATTCGCGCACGTCCTGCACGGAGCGGATGTTGTTTTCCACCAGGTTCTTGTGGGTCTGCTGAATCAGGTCGGTGACGAGCAGGTTGATGAGTTTGCGAATGACGCGGTGGCGGGTGAGTTCGCTCCACGGTTCGTTGACGAGCCCGTAGGCTTCGTGCCAGAGCGCCACATCGGAATCCATCATCTGCTCAAAGGAGAGGATGCCGCTCCGCAAGCCGTCGTCCAGGTCGTGGGTGGAGTAGGCTATTTCGTCGCAGTAGTTGACGACCTGGGCTTCGAGGGTGGGTTGCCATTCGGGGCGGTAGGCGCTGGCGTCGGCGTAGTCGTAATCGGTTTCGTGCTTGACGATGCCTTCGCGCACTTCCCAGGTCAGGTTGAGCCCTGGAAAATCGGGGTAGCGGTGTTCCAGTTCGGTGACGATGCGCAGGGTTTGCTCGTTGTGGTTGAAGCCGCCATGGTCGGCCATGAGTTCGTTGAGCACTTCTTCGCCGGAGTGCCCGAAGGGTGTGTGCCCCAGGTCGTGGGCGAGGGTGATGGCTTCGGTGAGGTCTTCATTCAGCCCCAGCGTGCGGGCAATGGTGCGCCCGATTTGGGCGGCTTCGAGGGTGTGGGTGAGACGTGTGCGGTAGTAGTCGCCTTCGTAGTTGATGAAGACTTGCGTTTTGTATTCCAGACGGCGAAAGGCGGTGGTGTGGATGATGCGGTCGCGGTCTTTTTGGAAGGCGGTGCGATATGGGTGTTCGTCGTCGGGGTATTCGCGCCCCAGGGTTTGGCTTGAGCGCATGGCGTAGGGCGCCAGGGTTTGATCTTCGATGCGCTCCAATTCTTCACGGCTACGCATAAAAAGCCTCCTTGCTTCTCCATGACTTTGGGGTCTGACAAGACAGCGTGCAGTATAACATATCTGGTTGTTTGGCGGGAATAGCTTGGCGCGCCAAGAAAATCGCCCTCGCACCGTGTGGCGCGAGGGCGGTGAAGGCGTTGAGCAGCGAGGGTTAGTATTCGATTCCACCGCCACCGGCTTTCTGGAAGGGTTCCAGTTCCACTTCGAGGCGTTCAAAGTAGCTGTTGGGTTCCAGCGACGGGTTGTCGCCGTATTTCAGCGAGCGAATGCGTGCGCGAACACGCAGCGAAGCGGTTTCCAGTTCAAAGGTTTCGCCTTCGCGGGCGACAATGATTTCGCCGCGTTCGCTCAGGGCGGCGACGGCGTCGGGATTGTCGGCGAGGGCTTCACTGACAATCAACTTGGTGACGGTTTGAATGTCGTCTTTGTCGAAGAGCCAGACTTCAAAAGCGCCGACGTGTTGGTGCGGCTGGTCGAGCAGGATTTCGCCCACACCGACGCCGCATTCGCCCAGGTAGGTGTTGTCGGGCAGTTGGATGCTGAAACTCATATCGAAGTTGTCATTGCCGTATTCGTAGCGTGTGGTGAAGCGCCCGATGCTCTTTTCGCTGACGGCGGGCATGGGACCTGTTTCGGGCAGGGGTTCTTCGTAGCCGCCAAACGCGCCTTCGGCTTCGGGTTCGACGCTCAGGTCGAGGCTGGGTTCGCGGCGCGCCCCCGGCTCGAAGAGTTCGCCCGCTTTGCGTCGGCGGTTGGTCCAGAATTGGAGCGCGCCGACAGCGACGAGGAGCGCCACAACGCCAACAAGGCAGAGACGCAGGAGCGTGCCGAAGAGGCTGCCACCGCCTTCCTCAGGTTGTTCGGCGGGTGGTGTGGGTGGTGCGGTTTCACCTTCGGGCAATTGGGTGGCGGTGCCCACGTCAATGCCGAAGAGCGCGCCAAACTGGCGAAGTTGCTCGCGGTCGGTTTCAGTGGCGGCGTTGAGGTAGAGGCGGTTCAGCAGGTCGGCGGCTTCTTCTTTCGAGAACGAGCGCATGCGTTCGAGGGCGAGTTCGCTATTCTGTTCGATCGCATAAGCGCGCGCCGCCATGAGCACCCATTGCTCTTTGTAATCCTGGCGCAAGTCAATGGGGAGCGCGTCTTTCCATTCAACGGGGTTGATTTGGTAGGCGTATACCAAGCCCACAATAAGCCCCAGTACAAAACCAACCAGCACGAGCCATTGTGGGGCGTTGCGTGAACCGAGACGAGCACGAGCGGCTTCTGGTCGCATAGAATTTTCCTCCAACAGACGTTCCAATTCAAACAGATGTCAATCCGGTTTCATTGTATCACAGAGGTAAACGGTTGAGCAAGTGTTTGGACGTTTTTTGGATACGTTTTTGGTAAATTTTTGGTGCAAAATCGCTCAGGGCGTGATGGTGATGAGGTCGCGGGGGAAGGTGGTGAGCACGTCGGCGCCGTTTTCGGTCACGGCGACCACGTCTTCGACGCGCACGCCCCCCACGTCCGGGATGTAGATGCCCGGTTCAACGGTGAAGACCATGCCCGGTTCGAGCGGTTCCTGATTGCCTTCGACGATGTAGGGCGGTTCGTGGATTTCGAGCCCCAGGCCGTGCCCGGTGCGGTGGATGAAGTAGGCGCCGAAGCCGGCTTCTTCGATGACGCGGCGGGCGGCGCGGTCAACGGCTTCGGCGGGCACACCCGGACGCACGGCGGCGCGCCCGGCGTCGGCGGCTTGGCGGCAAACGTCGTAGATGCGCTGGATGATGTCGGGCACGGGGGCGAGTGCGAGGCAGCGGGTGATGTCGCCGTGGTAGCCGTGGGAAACGCCCCCGCAGTCAATGATGACAACGTCGCCGGGCTGGATGGCGCGGTCGCCGGGGTGGGCGTGTGGGTGGGCGCTGCGTGGTCCGGCGACGACGAGCGGCTCGAACGCCAGCCCTTCGCTGCCGAGTTCAAAAAACGCCATGCGGAGCACGTTGGCGATGTGGCGTTCGCTCACGCCGGGGGCAACGGCTTCGATGGCGCGTTGCAGTGCGGTTTCGGTGATGCGGATGGCTTCGCGCAGGCTGGCGAGTTCGTCGGCGTCTTTGCACATGCGCAGGCGGGTGAGCAAGGGTTCGGCGGGGCTGAAAACGGCGTTGGGGGCAGCGCGGCGAATGGCTTCGGCTTCCCCGTAGCGCATGTTGTTGAATTCAATCGCCCAGTGGGCGCTGCCCCACCCGTAGAGCGAGACCACATCGCGCAGGATGGCGGATGGTCCTGTTTCGTCGCGCCAGGTGAAGACGCGCACGGGCAGCCCGTCCCAGGCGGGGGCTTCGAGCGCGGGGGCGATGACGACGGGTTCGCCCTCGGCGGGGATGCAGAGCATGTGCAGGCGTTCGCTGCGATGGACGGCGACGTTGGCGGCGTAGGTGAGGTTGGCGCCGGGCACCAGCGCCACAAGGTCGAAATCGGCGTTGGCGATGGCGGTTTGCAGACGGTGGAAGCGATGGGTGCTCATGACGCGGCCTCCTCTCCTGCCAAGCCCAGGGTTTCGGCGCAGTCTTGCATGGCGTGCAAGACAAAGGCGATGTGTTCGTCGAGCGGGACGCCCAGCGCGGCGGCGCCGGCTTCGATGTCTTCACGGTTGACGCCGGCGGCAAAGCGGCGGTCTTTCCACTTCTTTTTGATGCTTTTGAGGGTGACGTCGCGAATGTTTTTGCTGGGGCGCACCAGCGCCACGGCGGTGATGAGGCCGGTGAGTTCGTCCACGGCGTAGAGGGCGTGGTGCAGGCGCGTGGTGCGGGGCACGCCGGTTTCGTCGGCGTGGCTGAGGATGGCTTCGATGATGTCCTCAGGCCAGCCTTCGGCGCGCAAGATTTCCGCCCCTTTGAGCGGGTGGTCGGGGATGGTTTGGTGTTTTTCGTAGTCAAAATCGTGGAGCAGCCCCACGATGCCCCACAGTTCTTCATCTTCACCAAAGCGGCGCGCGTAGGCGCGCATGGCGCATTCGACGGCGAGCATGTGTTTGCGCAAACTGTCGGATTGGGTGTAGCGGGTGACGAGTTCCCAGGCGTCGGCACGTGTTTTGGTCATGGCGCTCTCCTTGCATGGTTATTTTGTGCGCCCCACCAGGCGGTCGTAGATGCGGCGAATGCCCTGGCGGTAGAGGTTGCGCTCTTCGTCGCGCCATTCGGGGTCGGTAGGCCATTCGTCGAAGTAGCCCATCATCTTCGAGACGACTTCATCGCGGGTACGCCCTTCGTCCACCATGGTTTGGATGCGTTCGCGCGTCACTTCGAGATACTGGATGAGCGGTTCAAGTTCGTCGGGCGTCATGGGTGCGCCTTGCCCCGGCACAATGATGTCCACTTCCATGACGCGAATGGCTTGCAGGGTGGTAATCCAGGTGGAGAGGTCGCACAAGCCGAGGTGTGGGCGATACCCGTTGGTGACGACGTGGCCGGCGAAGAGCACGCGCACGTCCGAGACGTAGAGCCCGGCGTTGTTGGGGGAATGCCCCGGCAGGTGCAGGAATTCGAGTTCGCGCTCCCCAAGGTAGGCGGTGAAGCGGTCGTAGAGCATGAGGTTGGGTTTGGGCAGGTTGAAGTTTTCGGGGAGCAGGTCGGCGGCTTGTGGGTCGTATTTGGTGATGCGTTTGCGCAGGTGTTCTTTGGCTTTGGGTGTCATGCGGATTTTGTCCATGGTGGAGTGGTGGGTGATGAGTGAACCCGGCATGAAGAGCGCGCCCATGATGTGTTCGACGAGGTGGTCGGTGAGCAGGACGAATTGGATGGGACCGTGGCGCTCGGCTTCTTCACGCCAGGCGATGGCTTGTGTGGGGAGCATGGGCGTATCTACCAGGACGACGCCCTCATCGGTTTCAACCAGACCAAGGTTGATGTTCTTGAATGCCGGTTTGTAGTAGACGCGATCGGCGACTTTGTGCATAGGTCTCGACTCCTTTGTGTTTGCTCTGTGATGGCGGTGATGAGCCACTTTGTACCGGTGTTGGTTGTTTGCCATTGTAGCACGAGTGAAGTATCCGACCAGCGCTTTTCAATCAGCAGCGTGGCGACGGCGTGGTTGGGGGAGAGCGTTGCCAGGTCGGTGATGGTGAGGCGTGCGCCGGTGCGTTCGGCGAGCGCCAGCAGGGGCGCCCAGAGCAGGACGGCGGGCGTGGGGGGCGCGGCGGTGGGGTCGCCCTGCGCCCAGCGGCGGGCGTTTTGCACGGCGAGCACGGTTTCCAGGCGGGCGTGCAGGTCGGCGTCGGTGGGGGCGCGGGCGCGCATGGCGGTGGTGAGGCGTTGGAGCAGGCTCTCGGCTGCGTCGAGGTCGCCGCAACGGTGGGCGGCGTTGATGTCGGCGAGCAGGGTTTCGAGCACGATGGCGAAGGGGTCTTGCGTGGTGTGGGCGTATGTGCGGACGTGTTCGGCGGTCCAGTTGGATGGTTCGGGCGGCAGTTCGCGCGCGGCGGGGTCGAAGGTTTCCTGGTAGGTGCGCATGGCGTCGAAGATGCGCACGCGCAGGTCGAACCAGTGGGCGATGGCGGGGTCGTTGGGGATGGGGCGCAGCCAGGTGAGCCAGTCGCGTTCGAGTTGGGCGTAGGTGCGCCCGATGATGCGTTCGGGGGTGTTGGCGCTGGCGTAGAGGCGTTTGACGGTTTCCAGCCCGTAGGTTTCGACCAGGTAGCCGACGAAACTGCCGGCTTCGATGTAGGCGGTTTCGTGCTGGTAGGCGTGCAGGTTGTCGGCAAGGTCGGGGATGGTGATGTAGTTGGGGGAGCGAGCCAGGGCGGCGGCGATGTGGTGGATGGGTTCGACGCCGTAATGCCCGCCTGTCGCCCAGACGGCAAGCCCTTCGGCAAGCAGGGCGTTGGTTTCGCCGTCGGGTTGGGTGAGGCGCGAGGCAAGGGCGTGGGTGAGTTCGTGGTCGAGGTAGGCGGCGATGGGGATGCGCAGGTAGTTGCGGGCGGGCCAACTGATGATGACTTTGCTCCCGTAGGCGACGCCGCCTTGCCAGAAGATGCGTTCGACAAAGTAGATGTCGAGCGGGGTGGTGACGGGCATGTCCAGCCGGGCGGCGATGCGGTTGAGGCTAGCCTGGGCTTCGCGGGCGAGGTCGGGTAGGTGGTGGGCGGCGTAGGTGTGCGGCAGGGCGTGCAGGCGCAGAGGGGGCACGTCCAGGTGAACCCAGGCGGCGCTGGTCTGGGCGCTGGTGGGGGGGACGCCCTGCCCCCAGGAAGCGGTGAGCAGCAAGAGCAGCAGGATGGCAGCGAATGCCAGGCGCAAGCGGGTCCACATGGCGTTAGACTCCGAACCGTTCGCGGATGTTCTGCCGCAGGATGTAGACGCTCAGGGCAATCATGATGAAGATGATGATGAAGCGCAGGAATTCGAGCACGAGCACGCCAACGGCGACGGCGGCAAGCCCCAGGCTGAGGGCGGTGAGGGTGCGGGTGAGCCGTCGGCGGAAGAGGCTTTCGATGAGGATGAAGATGAGCATGGCGAGCAGGATGGCGGGCGCCCACCAACTGGGCGGGATGAAGGCGAGCGAGACGCTGATGAGCAGGATGAGCGAGGCGCTGATGGTTGCCCAGATTTCGGCGATGCGCGCCAGGCGGATGTCTTGCGGGGTGAGGGGCTGGGGCGGGTGGTGCAGGTGGCTGTCGGGCGGTGTGTGGGGGTGGTGTTGCAGGGCGGCGGCGTAGAGCCCCAGGGCGTCGAGGGTTTGTTCGTTTTGGGCGATGCGGGCGTTGATGGTCTGGATTTCGGCGGTGAGCCGTTCGATTTCGGCGAGCACGTGCTGGTAGCGGTCGGCGAGGTGGGGTTGGCGCTGGGTGGCGGCGCGTTCGATTTCGAGGTCGCGCAGGGCGGCTTCGAGTTCGGCGGTGCGCTGGCGCAGGCGGTTTTGTTCTTGCTGGATTTCGGCGCGGCGGGCTTGAACGGCGTCGGGCAGGGTGGCGCGCGGCACGACTTTGTTGAGCCCCGCCCAGGCGAGGGGGGCGTGCCATGAGAGGCGGATGGTGCCGTCGCGGTTGTGCATGGGGCCGGCGGGCGCGTTTTCGCCGGCGAAGGGGTCTTGCACGTAGAGCCCCCACAGCCCGTGGTAGTGGCGCACCCAGGGCGTTTGGTCGTCAATGAGGGTGGGGGGCTCCCAGGGGGCGTCTCCCATGACGCCGATGGTTTTGCCGTCGCCGCGGGCGTAGTCGATGAAGGGCAGGCGCAGCAGGCTGAATGGGGTGTCGGCGGCGTCGCCCAGGGGAACGCCGTAGGCGAGCAGGCGTTCGCGGGTGAGGCGGCGCAGGGTTGCGAGCAGGTTGGCGAGTGGGCGCAGGATGGGAATTTCGATTTGCGAGAGGTATTCGCCTTTCTGGAAGTAGAAGGCGTGTGAGCCGGCGGCGACGTAGAGCACGGGGTGCGTGCCGTTTTTTTCGACGGTGGGGTCGTCCCAGCGGCGGCGCAGGTCGTCGCCGTGGGCGTCGTGCATGGTAATGGCAATCCATTCGGGATGCCAGGCGTCGTTGCTGTCGCGGGCGAGGTAGATGGCGACCATTTCCCAGTCGGCTTCGTGGTCGTTGGCGCCAAAGAAGCCGGAGCGCCAGTTGTTGTAGGCGTAGAAGTACCAGTATTGCAGGATTTTCCAGTCGCCCTGTTCGATGACGCGCCCGTAGTAGCAGTAGCGTTCATCGGCGGCGAGGATGGCGCGGTATTGGTCGCGGGCGGCTTCGGCGGCGTCGCCGGGGACGCGCCCACGCAAGAGGAGCGAGAGCGAGAAGAAGGCGTCCACCAGGCGGGCGGTGTAGCCGACGGTGGTGAGGCGACCATGACCGGGGACGAAGCGTTCGGCGTCGGGGCGCAGGGTGCGGGCAAGGCGTTCGCGGGCGAGGGTGGTGATGGGTTTGGGTTCGACGAATTGCAGAAAGAAGCGGCTGCCTTGCGGCGCTTCCCGCGGGACGCCGAGGGTGTCGAGGGTGAGTTGGCCTTTGGACACAAGGCGGGTGGGCAGTGCGCCGGGCGGTTTCAGCCAGAGGCTACACTGTTCGACGTAGCGGGCGGCGTCCATGGGAAAGAAGAGTTCGCCCTTGGTGAAGCGCAGGATAGGGGCGTAGCGTTGCAGCAGGTGCAGGTCGTCGTTCGGTTCGGTGAAGGGCGGCATGGCGACTACCTCTCCGCGGGTTGAGTGAACATAAATCGTGCGCCAAAGATGTTCAGGTAGAAGGTGATGAAGGCGGCGACGGCGAGCACAATGTAGATGAAGGGGGGCGCGTCGCTGTTGGGTGGGGTGAAGAAGTAGATGAAGAGCCCCACGCTGAGCAGAATGGTTTGCAGGAAGAGGGCGATATGCCAGCCCCAGGAGTGGCGGCGGGCAAAGAGCAGGGTGGCGATGAAGGCGAGCAGGGCGGCGGCGGCAAAGAAGATGCCGCTTGCGCGCCAGGGTTCGGCAGGTTCGGCGATGAGCAGGCTGTGGAGCAGGCGGTTGGGCTGGGTGGGTGTGCTGAGCAGGTAGGCGAGCGCCGCCAGCATGATGGTTTGAGCAAGCAGCAAGATGTCCAGGACGCGCAGGGGGCGTTGCAGGTCTTCGGGCAGGGTGTCAGGCGGGTGTGTGGGTGTGGTCATCGGGTTCCTCCTGGCGACAGGTGAGATGCAGGGCGGCGCGGATGCGCTGGAAGACGTCGTCGGGGGTGGCGTTTTTGTCGCCCTCCACTTCAACCAGCACGCCCCGGCGGCGGTAGTAGTCGAGCAGTTCGGGGCGGCGGGCGTGGTAGATGCGCAGCCGTTCGCGAATGACGGCGGGCGTGTCGTCGGGGCGTCCGCGGGCTTGCAGGCGTTGGCGCACCACCTGGTCGGGCACGCGCAGGTGGATGGCGGCGTCAATGCTGCGTTGGTAGCGGCGCAGGATGTCGTCGAGCGCGGCGGCTTGGGTGCGTGAGCGGGGGATGCCGTCGAAGATAATGCCGCGTTCGGGGGGCAGGGCGCGGATTTCCTGCTCGACGAGTTGCATGAGGATGGGGAGCGGCGCGAGATGCCCCGCCTGGACATAGGTGGCGATGATAGCGCCGAGCGGTGTGCCGGCGTCCATTTCGCGCCGCAGGAGATCGCCCGCGCCGATGATGTGATGCCCCAGGCAGGCGTGCAGGTAGCGCGCCTGCGTTCCCTTGCCGCTGCCGGGCGGTCCGATGAGGACGATATGTTGGCACATGTGGGTATCTCGCTGGTCGGTTGGTTTCGGTGGGGACATTCTGGGGGAAAAGCGGCAAATGTTCAAGCCGCAGAGCGCAGGCGCGGCGTCAGAAGGGGTGCAGAGGGGGGTGTTTCGCAACCTAACGGGTGTTTGGTTGCGTTGGTGGGGTTGATTTTGCAAACAATGCAAGTTTGCTGAGGTTTGGTGCATAGATTTGCACATACTTTGTGCAACAAAATAATTCGCAACCCGGCGGGGGTTTTTGCCACGCGGGTGGGTTGCGAAATGCTTTGTGTGTCAAAGGAATTTTGCGAATAAAACAAGGTGTTTTGCGCGTGTGGCGAGCCACTGAGAGGCGCGCTGCGCGGCGATTTGACACGTTCAAGGCTTTTTGGTATCGTTACGCCAGATTGAGCGCACGCTCTTTCAGCCGTATTCGATCCGCAGGGGATACTGAAACCATCGCGAAACTCACCGGGGTTGAGAGCCTCAGCAGCTTTCAGCCGTATTCGATCCGCAGGGGATACTGAAACTCACAAGCCTACCCACCGGAGCATCAGAGAAATTGCTTTCAGCCGTATTCGATCCGCAGGGGATACTGAAACTTTGTGGATGTCTCGGCTTTCTTTGGTCTGATTGCTTTCAGCCGTATTCGATCCGCAGGGGATACTGAAACTGGCCAGTGAAGTGGGGAAGTGAGAAGAACGCGCGCTTTCAGCCGTATTCGATCCGCAGGGGATACTGAAACGCGGTTTCTGCACGCTCGAAGCGTCGCAAAGCGCGCACCTTTCAGCCGTATTCGATCCGCAGGGGATACTGAAACTTCCCGTCTTGCGCCGATTGCGCAGGTGCTCCGGGCCTTTCAGCCGTATTCGATCCGCAGGGGATACTGAAACCGGCGCCGCCCACAATTCAAAATCGCGAAGACGCCGCTTTCAGCCGTATTCGATCCGCAGGGGATACTGAAACGAGTACCCGTGGCGGCTGGTCACTGGCACGTATCGACTTTCAGCCGTATTCGATCCGCAGGGGATACTGAAACATCCTCCTTGAGCCTCGGTATAGATTTTTTCACACCACTTTCAGCCGTATTCGATCCGCAGGGGATACTGAAACCTTCCTCTCGGTGTCGCCTTCGCGTGTATGATAAGCTTTCAGCCGTATTCGATCCGCAGGGGATACTGAAACGTGTCGGCGCCGTACCGGCCGAAGCGATGCGACGGCCTTTCAGCCGTATTCGATCCGCAGGGGATACTGAAACATCGCGGCGCATCAAAGGCGCTCGTCGAAGGTGTGCTTTCAGCCGTATTCGATCCGCAGGGGATACTGAAACCTCGAAATCCTCAACAGTACGGAAGCCAAAGCAGAACTTTCAGCCGTATTCGATCCGCAGGGGATACTGAAACTTCCACTTTGCAGTTCTTGAACGTCATTGCATTGCCTTTCAGCCGTATTCGATCCGCAGGGGATACTGAAACCAACCGGCGAAAAGTGGCATGATGTGGATATGCATTCTTTCAGCCGTATTCGATCCGCAGGGGATACTGAAACCCAAAGAGGCCAACAATCCGAGCCATCAGGAACGAACTTTCAGCCGTATTCGATCCGCAGGGGATACTGAAACCCGAAAACGCCGCAAAAAGAACCGAACCGCACCAAGACTTTCAGCCGTATTCGATCCGCAGGGGATACTGAAACTTTCCATATCTCGCGGGTGAGGATGAGGGTTCTTTTCTTTCAGCCGTATTCGATCCGCAGGGGATACTGAAACTGATGAAGCGACTTCTCCTGGAGGCCATCCAGGTGACTTTCAGCCGTATTCGATCCGCAGGGGATACTGAAACTTGAGAGAAGCAATAGCAAGATAGCGCAGAGCAGGAACTTTCAGCCGTATTCGATCCGCAGGGGATACTGAAACCATGGCCTACCTCACCGCTTCCACAAACGCCGCCACGCTTTCAGCCGTATTCGATCCGCAGGGGATACTGAAACCATCATGTATCCGCTCGGCGGTGGTGGGATAGTCCCCTTTCAGCCGTATTCGATCCGCAGGGGATACTGAAACTTCTGGGCGAGGACCCGTCCATCGTGCATGTGAACTTTCAGCCGTATTCGATCCGCAGGGGATACTGAAACAAAAGCCGTAGGATGAGAAAAACAGACCGCATGAACTTTCAGCCGTATTCGATCCGCAGGGGATACTGAAACGAATGGTGTTTATGTTTCGCTTGGTACTGGTTCTGATCTTTCAGCCGTATTCGATCCGCAGGGGATACCACTCGCCGCCCATTTTCTCATTGCCCGCATAACGCGGGCTTTTTTTTGTTTGGCGTGGGGTGGGGTGGTGCAACAAAAAAAGCCCCTGTGCGGGGCTTGGTGGCATGGGGCGCGGGCTAGACCATAGGCCAGGGAATGTGTCGCCCAGGACCGGGCAGGGGATAGCGTTTGTGGTCGAGCAGGGTTTGGGCGCGTTGGCGCAGGGCGGCAATTTCTGCGGCGCTCAGGTAGGGGCGCAGGGCTTGCGCGAGGTCGCCCTGGGGGTGCAGGCGGGGCACAAGCGCTTCGATGGCGTGCAGGATGTCGTCGGGGATGGGTTCTCCCGCCAACTCCCAGAGCACCGTGCGCAATTTGGGTTCCACATGAAAACAGATGCCGTGGTCAATGCACCAGAAGCGCCCTTCCGTGTCGCGCAGGATGTGCCCGGCTTTGCGGTCGGCGTTGTTGGCGAGCACGTCGAAGGCGACGATGTAGGGCAGGACGGGGGCGGCTTCCTCGCGAAAGGTGAAGTAGTGCTCGTTGGGGTCGTGTTCGATGAAGCGCTGGACCATGCCGGGACCGTGCGGTCCGTCGCGGTAGACGGTGGGGGGCACAAGCCCCCACCCCAACGCCCTGTCGAGCAGATAGGCGGCTACCTCGCGCTTGCTGAGCGTGCCTTCGGGAAAATCCCACAAAGGGCGTTCGCCGCGTGTTGGCTTGTAGACCGCCAGCAGTTCCTGGTCGTCGTTGCGCACGGTGGCAAGGAAGGTGTAGTTGGAGCTCCACGGGATGAGCCCTTCCAGGGTGATGATGCCATTGCGCAAGAGCGCCAACACGCGGTCGTCGTTCATGGGTGCGCCGGTCAATCGTGTGCGTGGCCGTTGCTGCGTGGGCAAAAGTGCCCTTCGGGGTCAATGGGACGCCCACAGAGTGGGCAGATGGGACGCCCCGCCGCCACCACCGCGCGGGCGTGGCGGGCGAGTGCGGCTAACTGTGTGCGCGTCGCCCAAAAGCGCACCAGCGACGGCTCTTCCGTATCGTCGAAAGTGAGTTCTTGCGCGGCGATGACCACCAAATCGCGCTCGGGGTCGTAGCCCAAGCCCATTTGCGCCACGCGGAAGAGGGCGTTCACCGGCTGGCGCAGGGTCAGCGCCTCTTGCGGAATGTCGTCGGCGATGGCGGGCGGGAGTTCGCGTTCTTCTTCCAATTCTTCCAGCAATTGCTCGATGGCGTTGGCGAGCGCCTGCGCCTGCTCTTTTTCGATAATCAGCGAAATTGTTTGGCCGCTGTCGCTGCCTTGCAGAAAGAAAACCCGCTGTCCGGGCTCCCCGACAGTGCCGACCGTGATATGCTCAACGGGTCCGAGTTCGTACACTTCACCCATGCGCTTCTTCTCCATTCCCTGCTTGCGGTACCCACGGGCGCGGCACATGCGCCGTATCATTCACACAGACCACGTGCGGCACGCCTTCATCAGAAAAGCCAATCACCGAGATTGAGGCGGGGCTCACCACAAACCGCTGGAAGTGGTCGAGGTGCGTGCCGCTGTACCAGGCGATGATGGCTTTGATGACGTCCGAATGCGCGACGATGATGGCGCGCCCTTTGTCGTCCAGCGTGGCGAGCACGCGCTCCACGCCGGCGACGGCGCGCTGCTGCATTTCGGCCACGCTTTCGCCGCCGGGAAACCGCATGCGGCTGGGCGTCTGTTGCACCACGCGCCAGAGCGGTTCTTCGCGCAGGGTTTGCAGTTCGCGCCCTTCCCACGCGCCAAAATCCACTTCGATGACCTCATCCAGCCGTTCCACGGGCAAGCCCAGGCGGTAGGCGATGGGGTCGGCGGTTTCGATGGCGCGTTCCATGGGGCTGCTATACAGCCCCTGAAACGCATGGCGCACATGCTCGTTGAAGAGCCGTTCGGCGAGGGCTTCGGCTTGTTTTTTGCCCTCGGCGTTGAGATGCACGCCCGGCAAACGTCCCGCCAGGCGTTTCCCCACCCAATCGTTGGTGGCGTGCCGCACCAGGAAAATGCTTTTCATCGCGAATCCTTTACGCACTTATTCGCCGGTTTTGAGAACGCGCCGCTTGCCGTACTGTTCCTGATAGTAGCGCTCGAACGCCTCATCGCGGATGGCGCGCCACCACCATTCATTTTCCACGTACCAGCGCACCGTCTTGCGGATGGCTTCTTCGGGGGTGTGGCGCGGTTCCCACCCCAGCGCCCGAATTTTGGAGATGTCCATGGCGTAGCGGCGGTCGTGGCCGGCGCGGTCTTCAACATGCTGGATGAGCGAACGGGGCTTGCCCAATTCATCGAGGATGATTTCCACCATGCGCAGGTTTTCGATTTCCTGCCCTGTGCCGACGTTGTAGATTTCGCCGATTTCGCCCTTGTGCAACACCAGGTCAATGGCTTCGCAGTGGTCCATGACGTAGTGGTAATCGCGCATTTGCCGCCCGTCGCCATAGACGGGGAGCGGGCGGTCTTGCAGGGCGTTGGTGGTGAAGAGCGGCACCACCTTTTCGGGGTACTGGTAGGGACCGATGTTGTTCGCCCCGCGCGTGATGGTGATGGGCAAGCCGTAGGTGATGTAGTAGGCGTGCACCAGCAAATCGGCGCCTGTTTTGCTTGCCGAGTAGGGCGAACGGGGGCGCACGGGGTCGTCTTCCGTGGCGCGGTGCTCGCCTTCGACATGCCCGTACACCTCATCGGTGCTGATTTGGTGGTAGCGTTCCAGCCCGAACTTGCGGGCGGCTTCCAGCAGCGTGTAGGTGCCGATGACGTCCGTCTGCACGAACGCACCGGGGTTCATGATGGAACGGTCAACATGCGTTTCGGCGGCAAAGTTGACGATGGTATCAATGTCATATTCGCGGATGGTGCGCTCCACCGCTTCGGCGTCGCAAATATCGCCGCGCACAAAGGCAAAACGGGGGTGGTCCATCACGTCGTGCAGGTTTTCCAGCCGCCCCGCGTAGGTCAATTTGTCGAAGACCACAATGCGGTAGTCGTCGTATTTGTTGAGCATGTGGCGCACAAAATTGCAGCCAATGAAGCCTGCGCCACCTGTCACCAAAATGTTTTTCATCCTTCAACTCCTCTTTGCCAAACAGATTGCCTGCCTTCCACAACTCCAACCGTGCAGGAACTAAATCACGCCCACTTTGGAGTTATCGGCCAGGGTCATTTTATATGCTTTGGGTTTGTAGGGCGAACGGGTCAATTCCACGTTGCGCCCGATCAGGCTGTCAATCAGGCGTGGAATTTCGCGAATCACCGTGCCTTCCAGCACAATGCTGTGCTCGATTTCGCTCTCTTCGATGATAACGTCATGGTAGATGCTGGTGAAGGGACCGATGTAACTATTCACAATGCGCGTGTTTTCGCCAATAATCGCGGGACCACGAATGACGCTGTTGATGATTTCGGCCCCTTTTTGAATCGTCACGCGCCCCTGGATGGTGCTGTCGCGGTCAACGTAGCCTTCGATGACGGGTTCGGTCATCTCTTCAAGCACCAGGTCGTTGGCGGCGAGCATGTCAATGGGTTTGCCGGTGTCAATCCACCAGCCGCGGTGGATGTAGGGGTGCACCTTGTAGCCGTGGTCAATCAGCCATTGAATGGCGTCGGTGATTTCGAGTTCGCCGCGCCACGAGGGTTTGATGCTGTTCACGGCTTCGTGGATATGGTGGTCGAACATGTAGATGCCGACCAGCGCCAGATTGCTGGGCGGGTTGCGCGGTTTTTCCACCAGGCGGATGATTTCGCGCGTGTCGGGGTCGAGTTCGGCGACGCCGTAGTGCTGGGGTTCGTCCACGGGGGTGAGCACGACCTGGCAGTTCCATTCGCTTTGCTCGAATTCGCGGATGAGCGGCGCAATGCCCCCCTGGATGACATTGTCGCCCAGGAACATGACAAAGCGCTCGTCGCCCAAAAAGTCGCGTGAGATTTTGACGGCGTGCGCCAGACCGAGCGGCGCTTCCTGGTGAATGTAGGTGATGTTGACGCCCCAGCGCCGACCACGTCCCACGGCTTCCTTGATTTCGTCGGCGGTGTCGCCGACCACAATCCCAATGTCGGTGATACCGGCTTCGGCGATGGTTTCGATGACGCGGAACAGAACGGGTTTGTTGGCGACGGGGACGAGTTGTTTGGCGCGGGTGTAGGTCAGCGGGTAGAGCCGTGTGCCTTTACCACCACTAAGAATTAGCCCTTTCATGGTACGCTCCTTTGCCTTCCTTCTGTCTGTCTCCTTGTTTGTCAAGAAAAAAGCGTCATTCGCCGCCACAGCATGACGAATGACGCCGGTATCTGCATCGTCGGCGATTAGTATTCGCTCACGTCCACGTCCACATCAACATCGGTCAGCACACTGCCGACAATACGTGCCTGCACCTGGTCGAGCAGTTCACGCGCGCGGGCGGCTTGTTCGCGGCGCGTTTTGCCCGCCCGCAACACCAGCAACACCCCGTCGGTGCGTGTCGCCAGCACGCTGGCGTCGGTGACGGGCACGACGGGCGGCGCGTCGAAAATCACCATGTCGGCGCGTTCGCGCAAGGCTTCGATGATGGCGCGCATTTGGGGCGAGGCAATCAATTCGGCGGGGTTGGGCGGCGTGCCGCCGCTGGTTAGCACCCACAACCCTTCCACGCCGGTGGGTTGAAGCGGCGGTTCATCCAGCAGTTCGGGGCGGCGCATCATGTCGGTCAGCCCCGGTTCAAGCGGGAGCCCAAAGATGGTGTGTAGGCTGGGGTGGCGCAAATCGGCGTCCACCAGAATGACGCGCTTGTTGGCTTGCGCCAGCACCACCGCCAGATTCGCCGCCGTGATGGTGGCGCCTTCACCGGGACCGGGCGCCGCGACAACCAGCGTTTCAATCTTGCCCGTCAGAGCGGCAAATTCCAGATTGGTACGCAACCGCCGATAGGCTTCCGCCGCCGCGGAGTTCGGTTCTTTGACGGTTACGAGATTGAGCGAAGACGTGCGTGTACTCATCAATCATCACCTCTTGTCGAGTATCAGGATCGCCGCAACGCGGGTCGGCGTGTTGCGCGGGGCGCATGCTCGCTGACGGCGTGCAAGTCAGCCGCGGGGGGAATTTTCCCCAGCACCATGACGTTGGCGCCCACATAGCGCTTGATGTCCTCACTGGTCTTGATGGTGTTGTCCATGAATTCGAGCGCCAGCACAATCAAGCCGCCAATGACAACCCCCAGCAACGCCCCGGCAATCGCGTTGATGGTGGGGCGTGGGCGGAAGAGTGTGCCGGGTCCGGCGTATTCCAGAATGGAAACATCCACGCGGTCTTCTTTGCGCTGTTCCTGGTTGAAGGCTTTGATTTCAGCCACAAACTCCTCGGCGACCGCGTTGGCAATCTTCTGCGTCATCATCGGGTCGGTGTCCACCACATCCACCTGCAACAGCAAGTCCGACTCGATGGGGCTGACGGTGATTTTTGCCGCCAGGTCGTAGGGCGAAAGGTCTAATTGGTGCTCGGCGGCAACCGTCTGCGCCATTTGCACCGATTTGATGCGTTGGGCGTAGTTGCGCATCACCTGCTTGACCGTCTGCTGCAAGCCCCAGTCAAGGCGCGCCGGCATAACGCTAATCCGCACCGACGAACGGTATTGCGGTGTTTGCGCTTTGCTCATCATGTAAGCGGCGCCCCCCGTCAGCAGCGCCAGCAAGACGACAATCCAGCCGCGCCGCACGATGATGCGCCAATAATCTCGCCATTCCATACCAAACATCCTCCTTGTGCGTTCCCCACGCGATGCGTTGGGGTCTGGCAAGAAAAGGGCGGGCCTTGCGGCTCGCCGTGCGCGCACATTCTAGCACGGGCAAGAAGACACGCCAATTTGATTTGGCGCTTTCCCTTGGGGCGTGCAAATCGGCGGATTGTGCTATACTTATGAAAACAAATGTCGCGTTTGTGTTCATCAGCCATTGAAAGAGACAGGAAACAGCCATGCCACTTGTACTTGTCGGACTCAACCCACCGTTGCGGGCGCGCACGTTTGTTCTGGACGCGCGCCCCTGGCTGATTGGACGCGACCCCCAAAGTGATATCGTCATTGGTGAACGCTTTGTCTCGCGCCAACATTGCTGGCTTGAACCCGACGGCGCGGGTGGGTGGATTGTGCGCGACCTGGGGAGCGCCAACGGCACTTGGCGCAACGAAACCCGCGTGGACCAGGAAGCGCCGTTGCAGCATGGCGATACGGTGCGCATTGGGCGCACCTATTTCCTTGTATTCGACCCGCAAAAGCAATTGCCCGTGCCGGCATTGCCATTGCCGGAGATGCACTTTGACGCGGTGCGCGGGCGCGTTCTGCTCAACGGCGAGCCGCTTATTCCACCACTGACCCCGCTCCAAGTGAAGACGTTGCGCGCGTTGTGGGAACAGCGTGGTGTTCCCGTTCCAGTGCCGCACCTGGTCAACCAGTTATGGGCGAACCGTTCACCCGACGACGTGCGCCCCCACCTGCAACGCATTCTAGAGCAGGTGCGCGAACGCTTGCGCGACCCGTATGAACTGCTCATCCAGTACGATGATATCCAGGACGCCTACGTCTTGACACCGACGCCGGAAGAAGCCATACAGGTGCTTGTGCCGCACATCGGCATTTGAAACCAACTTCGGAGGATGATGCACATGCTCGACCACATTGACCACATTGGCCTGGCGGTTGCCGACCTGGACGAAGCCCTGCACATCTGGCGCGACATCCTGGGCTTGACCGTGACGCACGATGAAACTGTGCCCGAACAAGGCACGCGCGTTCTCTTTCTGCATGGCGGCAACGCCGACATTGAGTTGCTGGTGCCGCTCGGCGAGGAAACACCGGTGGGCAAGTTCCTGCAAAAACGTGGACCAGGGATGCACCACATCTGCTTTGCCGTGCCGGATTTGGAAGCGGCGCTGGCCGAATGCCAGGCGCGCGGTTTGCAACTGATTGACGAAACGCCGCGCATTGGCGCCAAAGGCAAACGCCTGGCGTTCATTCACCCCAAAAGCGCGCACGGCGTGCTGATTGAATTGTGCGAGAAGAAACCGGACGCCTGATGCCCATGCGACGCTTCGCCCACTTGTTGGCGTCGGCGCTGGTCTGCTTCTTCCTGCTGGGGCGCGACGCCGCCGCACCCGTCGCCGCCCAAGCCCCCGCCGACGGCGACCCCCGTTTTGGGTTGGTGCTTGTGCCGCCCCGCGAGCCCTGGCTGGGGCTGGCGTATGCCGCCGGGGCGCGCACAATCCGCTATCAGGTGAACTGGTGGGACGTCGAGCCGGCGCCCGGTCTGTTTGACTGGCGCGAAACCGACGCCGCCATCCGCGCCTACCGCAACGCCGGCTTCGAGGTGAGCGTGATTGTGCATGCGCCGCCCCCCTGGGCGCGGCTGGTGGGCTACAAGTGGGTGCCGAACAATCTCGACCGCCCCTGGGACGACCCCGCGAACTTCTGGGGGCGGTTCGTTTTTGCCGTCGCCGAACGCTATCGGGGACAAGTCGCGTCGTATGAAATCTTCAACGAGCCCGACCTCGCCATCTATTGGGACGGTTCGCCCGCCCAGTACGCCCAACTGCTGGCGGTCGCCGCCCGCGCCATCCGCGCCGCCGACCCCAACGCCACAATCATCATGGCGGGCATGGCGCACTGGGTGAATCCGGGCTTTGCCGAAGGGGTGTTGCAAGCCCTGCACACCATGCCCGACGCCGCCCAAAATGGCTTCTTCTTCGACATTTCCGCCTGGCACTGGTACACCCACCCCGACAATCTGACAACCCGCACAGAATGGGTGCGCGACCTGCTGGCACGGTATGGCATGGGCGACAAACCCATCTGGGTGAATGAAACCAACTTGCCGGTCTGGGGGATTGGCGGGCATCCCGTTACGCCCATGCGCGGCTACGGAACGCCCGCCCAACAAGCCGCCTTCATTGTGCAAGCCTTCACCAACGCCTTCGCGGCGGGCGTCGAACGGGTGTTTGTCTTTCGGCTTGATGATTCGGACATGGACGAGCGTTTTGGCCTGGTGAGCAACGACGGCGTCATTCGCCCCGGCTACACCGCCTACGCGACCACCGCCCGCTGGCTCAGCCATGCGCGCTTTGTCTCGCGTGAACAAGTGGGCGATTTGCTCATCACCACCTTTCGGCGCGGCAACGATGAGCATATCCGCGTCATCTGGAACACCGCCCCCCAGCCCGTCGCTGTGTGGGTGCCTGCTGTCGCGGCGCAAGCCACCCTCAGCACCCCCGACGGGCGCGAACTCCGCCTGACGGCGCAACCTGGGGCGGGCTACCTGCTCACATTCGACGCCGCTACCGCCTTGCCCGAAGAAAGCCAGCCCACCATCGGCGGCTCGCCGCTCTTTTTGGTTGAACGCGCCCCCGACCCCAGCCGCCCCCTGGTGGAAATGCAGCCGTTGCCCGCGCTCAGCGCCTCGACCGCCATCACACTGACCTGGCATGCGTCGCATCCCGGCAATGTGCCCATTGTCGCTTACGAGGTGGAAGTGCGCGCCGACGACGGCGCGTGGGTGCGCTACACCAGCACCACCGAACCGCGCGCCGTCGTGCGCGGCGAATCGGGGCACCGCTACGGCTTCCGCGTGATGGCGGTGGACGCCAACGGCAACCGCTCGCTTGTGCCACCCAACGATACCCCCATGGCAGAAACCTTCATCGGCGCGCGTCTCTTTGGTCGCCTGGTTGATTTTGCCGACCGCCCGCTCCCGCATGAACCCGTTTGCCTGCGCACCGCCTGCACGCTCACCGACGCCAACGGCACGTTTGCCTTCGATACCGTGCCCGCCGGTCGTCATCTGCTTGAAGCGCCTTCATTGGGTGTGCGGCGCGTGCTCACGCTTGAAAATGGGCAAACAACCGACCTGGGCGCTCTCACCCCGCCCCTCAAAGGGGGCTGGCTGCGCGATAGCGATTTCGAGCATCCCGACGACGCCTGGACCGCTTCTACTGACCGCCCCTATCGCCTGCGCGTGCCCAACGTGGGCATGGTGCTCCACATGCCGGGGGGAAGCAGTATCGGACAGCGGCTGACCATTCCCGCCGAGGCGCACGAACCGCTGTTGCGCATGCGCTATCGCAGTGAGCGCGGGCGTGTGCGTGTCAGCATTTTGCCGCTTGATGGGGTGCGCCGTGCGCCTGTGGTGGTGTTTGAAGGAAGCGGAACAGCGGGGGAATGGCGCACAATCGTGCACCCGTTGAGCGCGTGGCGTGGGACGCCTCTGCTTCTCAGTGTTTCCGCCCCCGATGTCGGCACACTCGTGCAAATTGATTGGCTGTGGGTGGGCGAAAACGTGCGTCCGCAACACCACTTCTTGCCGCTGGTGGTGCGCTAGCGTTTGCTCGAAACGCAAATCGCGGTAAGGTCTTGCGCCGAACCCAACCAACTGCGGAGCACGAACCATGCCCTGGTGGACGCACTTGCGCGGACGACCATTCTACCACCCATTGGATGACGAACACCCGCCTGCGAGGGTGTTCATGCTGCGCCGCCTGATTGGGCGCGAACGACCGAGCCGCGTTCTGCGCGAAGCCCAAAACGCCCTGTGCGCCTGGCCGTGGGGGCGTGCGCAGATTGCCCGCTTGCCTGACGAACAGACACCCCCGCCTGCGACGCCCATCTGGGAACCGCGCTACACCGCCCCGCTCTGGCGCTTGCGCCTGCTCGCCGAATTCGAGATGCGGTGCTACGACGAGCATTTGGCGGCGGCGACCGACTGGCTTTTGACCAACGCGCCACCCCCCGACGCCATCCCCGATGATGCGCCCATCAACCTGAACGCCCTTGTGCTTTCTGTGCCGCTGGCGTTTGGTTTTGAATCCGATGAACGTGTGCAGATGCGGCTGGCGCACCTGTTCACCACCTTGCGCCAACGCGCTTGGCCGCAGTCTCCCGCTGAACGCGCCGACTGGCTCGCACAAGCCGCCTATGTGCTCACATGGCTGGCAACACCGCCCGCCGATTTGGTGGCGTTGGTGGCGGACGCCTTGCTGGCACTCGATGCGCATGTGCCATCGCGCTGGCGGCGCTTTGGCGCGCCCATCTTCGACCAGCCCGACCTGCTGTTTGCCACGCGCGTGTTGCTGGAACTGGGGGTGCGTGATGCGCGGCTGGGTGCGTGGGTGGCGGCAATTGAAGCCGCGCAACATGCCGATGCGCGCGCCGGCTGGTATCTCGCCGCGAGCCGCTACGAAGCCGCCGCCGCCCCGCTGGAAGCCGAAGGCGCGTTCAGCCGCTGGTTGACGGCGCAGGCGATTTACGTGTTGAACGCCTGGTATGGAGACGCGTAGCCATGCACATTCTGCATCTCTACAAAGACTACTTCCCCGTGTTGGGCGGTATCGAAAACCACATCAAACTACTTGCCGAAGCGCAAGCCGCACGTGGGCATCGTGTCACCGTGCTGGTGACAGACCCCACGCCCCGTACACGGCGCGAGGTGCGCAACGGCGTCGAAATCATCAAAGCGGGGCGGCTTGCCACAGTGGCGAGCGCTCCGCTCAGCGTCGCGTTTCCGCTTGTATTGCGGCGATTGCGTCCCGATGTGGCGCATCTGCATTTTCCCTACCCCGTGGCGGAAGTGGCCTATTGGCTGTTTGGGCGCGCACGCGCAACGGTGCTCACCTACCACAGCGACGTTGTGCGCCAGCAGGGGTGGCTCAAACTCTATGCGCCGCTGATGCAGCGCGCGCTCGCCAAAGCCGACCGCATTTTGGCGACCAGCCCCCGCTATGCTGAAACAAGCCCCGTTTTGCAGCGGTTTCGGGAGCGTGTGCGCATCGTGCCGCTTGGCATTGAGACGGCGCGTTTCACCCAGGCGGATGGGGCGGCGGTGGCGGCGGTGCGTCGGCGTTATGCGCCCGATGGCGCGCCGTTGCTCTTGTTTGTGGGGAAACTGCGCTACTACAAGGGGGTGGATTGGCTGTTGCGGGCGTTGCCGGCGATTGCAGAGGCGCGTTTGCTCATTGTGGGTGAAGGACCCATGTTGAACACGTGGCGCACCGTTGCCCATGAAGCCGGTGTGCATGAACGGGTGCATTTTGTGGGCGAAGTGCCCGATGAGCAGTTGCCCGCCTTCTACCATGCGGCGGATGTGTTCGTGTTGCCGGCGTCGGCGCGGAGTGAAGCGTTTGGCACGGTGTTGCTGGAAGCCATGGCGGCGGGGTTGCCGCTCATCACCACCGAGGTGGGCACGGGGACGTCGTGGGTCAACCAGCATGGTGTCACGGGGTTGGTGGTGCCCCCGCGCGATCCGTCGGCGCTGGCGGAAGCCGTCAACACGCTGGTGCGTCAACCGCACATGCGGCGCGCCATGGCGTCGGCTGCGCGGCAGCGTGCGCTGCAAGAGTTCGATGTGGCGCAGATGGTGGCGCGGGTAGAAGCCATGTATGCGGAAGCGCTGGCGTTGCGCGGCTAGCGGGCGGCGTCTTCAATCACCAGGCGCAGCGCGTCGGCGTCGAGGTCTTTTTTGTCGAGGAAGGCGACCGCACCAGCGGCGATGCCTGAACGGTGAAACTCGCGGTCGGGATAGGCGCTGATGAGCACCACGCGGGTGTGGGGTGATGCTTGCTTGATGCGTCGCACCCCTTCGATACCGCTTTCATCTCCAAGAACCACATCCACCAACGCCAACCTTGGCTGGAAACGTTTTGCCATGTGCGCGGCTTGCGCCAGTGAGGCGGCTTCACACACCAACGCACCGGGAGCGATTTTGCGCACAATGCGTTGTAAGCGCTGGCGGTAGCGGTGGTTGTCGTCCACGACGAGCACAACCAGGTCGGAGGGTGGGGCGGTGGGCAATGGCGGGCTGGTGGGCGCAGAGGAGACCGGTTCGGCTAGCAGTTCTGGGTGTTCGTTCACATAGTGGACGGCTTCCAGACGGCTTTGCACGCCCAAGCGCCGGTAGAGGCGTGTGAGATGGTTTTCGACGGTTTTGACGCTTACGCCCATTTGGCGGGCGATGGAACAGTTGTCGAGCCCTTGTTGCAAAAGGCGCAAAATTTCCCGCTGACGGTCAGTCAGGAGCGGGGACCGTGGGGGTGGGGAAGCGTCCACCAGTTTGTTGATGAGCCGCCCCGACAACCAGCGTTCCCCACGCAAAATTTGCGTGATAGCGGTTTGCAGCGTGCTCAATGGCTGGTCTTTGAGGTGGTAGCCATGCACACCTGCGCGTAAAAGCCCCTGCACGTACATGTCGTCATCGTAGGCGCTGACCACGAGAATTTTCAGATGGGGGTATGTTTGGCGAATGAGCGGAATATCACGCAGCGGGTCAAAGTGGGGCATGGCAATGTCGAGTAAGAGCACGTTGGGCTGAAAACGCTGAAGCGCCTCGAATAATTCAGTACCGCTCCCCACCTCGGCGACGACGCGAACATGCGCCATTTCGTTGAGTGCATTGGCAATGCCCGCTCGTACAACCTCGTGGTCGTCGGCGACAAGGACATGCACGGGATTGTGCATTTTCTCCCCTCCTTCCTGACACTTCTCTGGGCAGTATACCGATTTCGTCATGCAAATGCCAACGGTGTGAAACCCCGCATACGTGTAGGGGATTTCCCCTATGGGCACAGGGGGGATGAGGGGTTGAATGTGCGCCTTGCGGAGGATAGCATGGAACATGAAACCGCGGAGCGCGTGAAGGGAGGTGAGACCTGCACTGAAAATGCTTCTTGCTGGGCGTGCTGTCGTTTGAGGGCTTTTTCAATCGTCAACCTCTTGGGAGGAGAGAATCATGCGAAAATTGGCGAGTCTTTTGGTCATGCTGGTGTTGTTGTTGGCGTTCACAGCGTGCGGTGGCGGCTCATCTTCTGAAGAGAGCGGCAACCAGGAAGCAGGCAGTAGCGAAAGCATGGAGGGAAGCATTGCGGTTTTGCTCCCCGATAGTGCTTCATCGGCGCGCTGGGAAAACGACGACCGCCGCTATTTCGAGCAGGCTTTTGAAGCCGCAGGCGTCAAGTACACGATTGTGAACGCCGAGGGTGATGCGCGTGTCCAGCAGACACAGGCGGAACAAGCCATCACGAACGGCGCAAAAGTGATTTTGTTGGTCAACCTGGATAGCGGGAGTGGCGCCGCCATTATTGCACAGGCGCGGGAAGCCGGCGTGAAAGTGATTGACTACGACCGTCTCACGATTGAGGGTCCTGGCGCCGATTTGTATGTCAGTTTTGACAACGTGGCGGTGGGTGAGTTGATGGGGCGCACGCTGGAACCTATCATCAACGCACTCCCTGACAATCCGAAGCGTGTGGTACAACTCAATGGTTCCCCCACCGATAACAACGCAACACTCTTTCGCGAAGGGTACTATTCAGTTGCCAAGCCCTACTACGACTCCGGCGCGTGGGAACTGGTCGCCGACCAGGCTGTACCGGATTGGGATAACCAGCAAGCCCTCGTCATCTTCGAGCAGATTTTGACCGATGCGGGTGGAGATGTGGACGCTGTCTTTGCGGCAAATGACGGCTTGGCGAACTCGGTCATTTCAGCGTTGAAGAGCCAGGGCTTGGGGCCGGTGCCCCTTAGTGGGCAGGATGCTACCGTTGGCGGTATCCAGAACATTCTTTCGGGGTGGCAGACGATGACGGTGTACAAGCCTATCCGCTTGGAAGCAGAAGCCGCCGCCGATGCCGCTATTCGCCTGCTGCGTGGTGAAGATGTCTCGGCGATTGCGAACGCCACCATCAACAATGGGCAAAACGATATTCCGTTCGTCAAACTGACGCCTGTTGCCGTGACCAAAGACAATATCGCCGAAACGGTGATTGCTGACGGCTTCCGCACATGGGATGAAATTTGTGTGGGAGAATTCGAGCAGTATTGCCCGGCAGACCGCTAAGCGGCTGAGTGCCTTTCCTCACACAGGTGGGGGGCGCGGGCAAACGCCCCCCACCAGAGAGGCGCACAATGAAAACGCAAAAGGAGTTGTCGCATGGGCGAGCGACCATTGCTGGAATTGAAAGGTGTTTCCAAACGATTTGGCGCTGTGCAAGCCCTTTCCAAGGTTGATTTTGAGGTCCGCGCGGGGGAAGTGATGGCGTTGGTGGGAGACAACGGCGCGGGAAAATCCACCCTCATCAAGGGCATTGCGGGTATTCATACATTTGATGAAGGCGACATTTACTTCGATGGGCGTAAAGTCGAGATTCATTCGCCGCGAGATGCCGCCGCCTTGGGGATTGAGGTTGTCTATCAGGATTTGGCGTTGGCGGACAATCTGGATGTGGTTGCCAACATGTTTTTGGGGCGCGAAAAGGTGAAATGGGGCTGGCGGCTGGATGAGGATGCGATGGAGAAAGAGTGCCTTGCAACGCTTGATTCCCTGTCAGTCACGACGTTGCGTTCCGTGCGTTTGCCTGTGGCGAGCCTCTCTGGGGGGCAGCGGCAGGCGGTGGCGATTGCGAAAGCCATCATGCGCAATTCGCGCCTCGTCATTCTGGATGAGCCGACGGCTGCTCTTGGGGTGGCGCAAACGCGTCAGGTGCTTGATTTGGTGCGCCGCCTTGCCGACCAGGGGATTGGTGTCATCTTGATTTCGCACAATTTGCACGATATCTTTGAGGTTGCCGATCGTATTACCGTCTTGCGGCTGGGGCAACGGGTTGCCCAGTATGTCACGGCTGAAACGACACAGCAAGAAGTGGTGCATGCGATTACGGCTGGCAAGTTGTCGCATGTGCCTGGGATGGAGGTTGGAAAATGACCGCCAATGAAAGAAGCCCCGCCAATGGCTTGATGGCAGCACAGCCCACTCTCAGCGTGGGGGACTATTTGCGCACATACTTCAAGCGAGTGAGCGCGGGGGATTTGGGATCGTTGCCCATTGTGTTGGGGTTGATCGTGATTGCCGTCATTTTCCAATCACAGAATGAAAACTTTCTGACGGCGCGCAACTTCGTGAACCTGATTGTTCAGATGGCGGGGATTACCACGATTGCGTATGGCGTTGTTTTTGTTTTGTTGCTTGGCGAAATTGACCTTTCAATTGGTTATGTGAGCGCCGTGGCGGCTGTCACCATGACGCTGCTTTTGAAAGCACCCTACAATTGGCCTTGGTTTGCCGCCATTGGCGCAGGGGTATTGGTGGCGGCCGGCATTGGCTTGTTGCAGGGGTTGATTATTACGCGCTTCCAGGTTCCTTCATTTGTGGTCACATTGGCGGGGTTGTTGGCATGGAATGGTGTTGTGTTGATGATGATTGGCGGCGCCGGCACGGTCATTATTCAAGATAAAGTGGTGATTGGCATTGCCAATTACTTTTTGCCGCCACTGTGGGGGTGGAGTATTGCGATTGTGGCTTTTGCATGGTTTGCCCTGATGCGTATTCGCTATGTGCAAACGCGTGTGCGCCATGGTTTGCCAACGACGCCGCTACCGATTGTGCTAGCGCAGTTGGCGGGGTTAGGGGGGCTAGTGGTGGTCGCCGTCTATGTCGCCAACCAAGATCGCGGCGTACCATTTGTAGGCGTGTTATTGCTGGTTTTCCTGGCGATTCTCTCATTCGTTGCCAATCGGACCCCGTTTGGGCGATACGTGTATGCCGTCGGGGGGAACAAAGAGGCGGCGCGGCGTGCCGGGATTGCAGTGGAGCGGATTCGTGTGATTGTCTTCATGTTGTCGAGCGTGATGGCGGCGTTAGGCGGGATTATTCTGGCGTCCCGATTGCGTTCGGTGGATACGGCGGCAGGGGGTGGAAACTTGTTGCTGAATGCGATTGCGGCGGCGGTCATTGGCGGGACAAGCCTGTTTGGTGGGAGTGGGCGTGTGTCCAGCGCGGTTTTGGGGGCGCTGGTCATTGCAAGCGTGGAAAACGGCATGGGCTTGCTGGGGCTCAGTTCGGGCGTCAAATTTGTGGTGACGGGGTTGGTGCTGTTAGTTGCCGTCCTTGTTGATGCGATTTCACGGCGAAACCGCGCTCAATCAGGGCTTGGATAAGCAAATCTGTTGTGCTGAACAAGCGCCTTTTGCCGACAACAAGGCTCACTGTGAGCCTTGTTGCTGTTTTGTGGGCCGGGTACAATAGACGATAACGATCCAAACCTGTGGGGAACCCCCATGCGTGAACCAATTTTGCGCGTGCATGCGCTCACCAAAACCTTCGGTTCGCTGGCGGCGTTGCGACGGGTCTCGTTTGATGTGTATCCTGGCGAAGTTGTTGGGATAGCGGGGCGGAGCGGCGCAGGGAAAAGCGTGCTTGCTGATATTCTGGCGGGGGTGAGTGCGCCAACAAGTGGCACTCTTCTCTTCGATGGACGCCCTCTGACGTTCCCTTTTCAGGCGCCGGCGCTGGGTATCGAGGTGTTGTTTGAAGAGCCGTTTGTTGTGGATTCACTGGATGTCCTCAGTAATATCTTCTTGGGGCGCGAAGCAGGACGGCGGGCGCGGCTTTGGCTCTTTCGCTTGCCGAACCGGTGGGAAATGCATGCCCGTGCGCGTGAGGTTTTGGCGCGTTTGGGGGTGGTTTTCCCCTCGCTCGATGAGCCTGTGGTGAATTTATCGAGCGAGCAGCGGCAATTGTTGGTCATTGCGCGTGCTTTGTTGGAGCCGGCACGGTTGGTGTACATTGATGAAGCGACGCGTGTGTTGAGTTATACGTATCAGCAACGCTTGCTTCAACTGGTGCAGGAATGGCAACGCCAGGGGGCGGCGGTGTTATTTGCCAGTAAGAACCTGGAACACCTGTTTGCCGTCACTGACCGCATTATTACTTTGCGAGAGGGCGAAGTCGTTGCCGAGCACCGCACAGATGAGACGACACGTGAAGAAATTGTGGCTGAAATGGTTGGGGCGCCGCGTAAAGACGAGTTGACGCCCGCTATTTGGGCGTTGGACAGTTATTATCAGGCGCGCGCGCAGGCTGAACAGTTGCGCCACAAACAGATGTTACTTGAACAAAATCTGGCGGCGCAAGGCACCCTCAACCAGCAATTGGTGGAGCAATTGGCGCGCCAAATTGAAGCGCTGGATGAGGCCAACGCGGCTTTACAAGCGGCGCAGCGGCGTTTGCTCACCGAGCGCGAAGAGGAGCGCAAGCGGCTGGCGCGCGAATTACATGATCAAATCATTCAAGACCTGCTGAGTTTGAACTACCAGTTGGAAGAACTCGATGAGCATGTGGACAATCCAGCCTACGTGATTGCCGAATTGGAGGACATTCGTCAGGGTATTCGTTTCATGGTAGAGGAGTTGCGGCGCATTTGCAGCAATTTGCGCCCGCCAACGATTGACAGTTTGGGATTACGAGCGGCATTGCACTCCTATGCGCGTGAATGGAGCCAACGAACGGGGATTCTGGTCAAACTGGCAATCAGTGAAGATGTGGCGCGCTTGCCTGAGCATATTGAGCTTTCGATTTTCCGCATCGTGCAGGAAAGTTTGAGCAACGTCCGCAAGCATGCTGATGCAACAGAAGTGCACATTACGTTGGTCCACAACTCGCCGCGCACAATTTTGTTGACGATTGCTGACAATGGACAAGGCTTGCCTGAGGATTTTGACTTATCGGCATTAGCGCGTGATGGGCATTTTGGGTTATTGGGGATGAGTGAGCGGGTGGCGCTTTTAGGTGGGCGCTTAAAGTTGACGAATGTCCCTGAGGGGGGATTACGCATTGAAGTAGAGCTCCCGCATCCGCGTGTTGCGCC
Organism: Ardenticatena maritima; assembly: GCF_001306175.1. Classification (NCBI taxonomy): domain Bacteria; kingdom Bacillati; phylum Chloroflexota; class Ardenticatenia; order Ardenticatenales; family Ardenticatenaceae; genus Ardenticatena; species Ardenticatena maritima. The sequence continues at coordinate 360,840 of NZ_LGKN01000006.1, read as the reverse complement.
GCGCAGGCGCTCGCTGATAGCGGAGGAAGAGGGGTAGGATTATTTTGTGGCGTACACGTACCAGCCCACAGGACTGCGTGTTAAGCCACGTTGATAGCGCCGTTGGAAGGTGCCAGTGATGCGCTGGCTTGTTTTCAATATCCAACGGAGCGGGTTTGTGAGCCATCCAAGGTGCATGGCGATGGGGAATGTAAATCCGGTCAAAAAAAGTGTGGTCGTGAAAACATAATCGCCCATTGGTTCAATACGAACATCCCGAAAATGTGAAAACATATGCTGCAAAGCTGTATCGGAAAAGCGAAAATAATCAATATCGTCATGATATGGGTAAATGAAGGGTACACCAACGTAAGCAGAGCCACCAGGTTTCAGCACACGGTACATTTCATCAATTGCCTGTTGGGGATTGGGAATATGCTCCAAAACAGCATTACAAAGAATGTTATCCACACTTTCATCTCGAAAGGGCAAACACATTACATCGCCTACAATGTGTGGCGCGGCCGATTCGCGAATATCGAGAGAAAAATAGTCTGTTTGGGGGCCAATCATCTCAGCGCGAATGTACCCTTGAAAAGGAGTGCCCCCGCCTAAATCTAGAAGAATGCCTGGGCGTTGTGCCAGTTGTGCCAAAGCAGTTTTCCAGGATTCTTCATGTTGGCTTGCGGGATCCAGATATATCTTTTTCAACCAACTCATGGAATTGCAATGACTCCCAAGTCTGTTACTTCCCCGGCTTTGACTTCAAACGTAATTTCTGTGTTCGATTCGGCATCGCGAAGTGGCATACTGACAACCGGCGTCCAGATAATGATAGCGTATTTTCCTGGGGGGACATCAGCAAAATAGAAACGGCCGGTTGTGGGATCCTGTACGCCTTGCAAGGAGGTTTCTTCTGAAAATGAGATGAGTGGCGGGGCTTCTGCGTTCCCCTGCGGATACACAAATGTTGCGAGATAGAGCGTCGCGATGTAGGGTTGTCCCCCAGGACCAGGTGTCAGTAATTGACCCGTAACGACGCCGGTTTTTTGTGTGGGTGTGGGAACAACAAACGTATTTTGTGGCTCACTACTGGTTGTTTTTGTCGGGACAGATGTTGTCTTTGCCTGACATGCTATCAGTAAAAAAAGTATGCAAATAATGCTAGAAAGTTTGTATTGTCGTTGCATATGCCACCTTGACGATTTATTTTTTGGTGTGGGGTTTGTGCATAGCGGCGACAATAGCATGAGTTTAAGAGATTGACAATCAACAGGCCACCCCGTTTACGGGGTGGCCTGTTGCCATGTCGGTACCGGTGACAGGGTTATTGGTTGAGACCGTTGCCCTGGGTGAAACTGTCACCGTAGCGCCCCGAACCTGGATTGACAGCCAAGTTCGAGATACCAACGATTGGCACATCACAGGTGACCGTTACTGCACCGTTGAAGCCATCGGGCAGGTTGGCGACGCTGGGAGCATAGCGAGCAATCGAGCCATTTGCCGGCAAGGAGACGCCGGTTTCATCAGCGGCTGAAGCGCCCGCATACGAGATGCTGCAAGTCCCATTGGTGCTCGTGGTGTTGGCAACTTGGAAACCACCCGAGAAGACGCCACCCGCGTTACGTGCAATCTGGGCAAAGAAGACCGTGTTCGTTTCCGAGCCGGCGGGGATAGCATTGTACGTCGAACCCTGACCAGCGCGTTCGGCGGGGACACCCGCTCCACCGCGATTATCTTCGTTGACGATCGCAACAACGGGACCACCCGACAGCACTTCGATCACGGCGCTACCAAAGCGCTGGCTTTGCGGCAGGCTGTCCACACCGCTCAACTCGGACATATTGGGTGCATAAATGGCGAGAGCGGCTCCAGGTGCAATAGCGCCGGATGTATACGTATAGGTGTTGCCCGCGAAGTTGAAGGTCACTTTCACCGTTGTGTCGCTCGCGCCAATGTTTTGGATACTCAGACCGCTGTTGTAGCCGTAGAAGTTGCGTACAACGCGCGGTACATAGAGCGTGTTGGCGCCGCTGGCAAAGCCGTTGTACGAGTGCAGTTGTGCTTTGCTGGAGGTGGAGCCGTCGTTGTAGAAGTTGACCACCACGGCCAATTTCGATGTGCCGTTGTCAGCCGAAATGGTGGCCGCGCCAATGAAATTATTGGGCAGACCAGCGTTGCTGTCCTGGTAAAAGATGTGGGTGCTTTGTGCCGGGATAGTAACGGTTTCGGTCGCACCAGCGACTGTATTCCCATTGGCATCTTTGTATGTGACTGTCACGCTGGTATCAACCGAATCTGTGTTCTGGACGGCGATGTACGAATTCCAGCCAGCAAGGTTTTTCATCACTTGTGGAGCGTACATCGTGGGGGCGGCTTCGGCCTCTGAGACGCCCGCACTTGTACCAATGCGATAGGGGTCGCTTTGGGTGCCGGCGCTTTGCTTTTGCGTATTCACGCTGCACGAAACAGGAGTGCTCGATGCAACGACAACCGACCCCAAGAACCCACTGGGAACGCCTGGCGGCGTAGAGGGTGTGTAGTAGTTCTTGCTGGCACCAGCAGGAATCGTGTCCGCGTAGCTGAGTGCGGCTGAACCACTATCTTGTGGGTAGAACGTCAGGGTAATTGAAGCATCATTGGCGCTATCCAGGTTGACACAGGCGATACCGCTTGCCCAGGAACCAGCAGGCCCAGCGGCATAGGCGGCATACCCAACGCCGAGCACAAGCGCCAACGCCAACGTGAGCGCCAGCAAACGAGATAATTTAGTCATGCGAAAACCTCCTCAAAAAGATCAATTGGTTAACAACGGGTATTGACACTATATCGTTTTTATGTGTCAAAAACAATACCACATGCGGAGTATTACCAGGAGTATTGATGGGTGAGGAAGAGGATTAGGTGCTTTTGGACGAGCGCCAAGGAAGAAGTGAGGCTACAGCCACGCATTCGCCAGTTATGAGGAGAATGCGCGAAAGTGTTGCGACCATGACAGCAGCCGAAGCCCCTAAAAGTGGTGAGAGTAAAAAGGTGATGACACTTTCGCGCACGCCAATACCACCTGGAACGAATAAAACAGCCAGGCTGACTGAGAACGCGCCAACGACTATGAAAATGAAATGAGGCAGCATATTCAAGGCAACAGGTTGTAATGTTGCTGCCAGTGCCCAAAAACCTATGCCAAAGCAAAGCCATCCTGTCGCCATGGCAAGCACGGCAAGCCAGTAGCGTTGCATGGAGAGGTTGGGAATCTCCCATTTATGTAAGACAATCGACCACAAGAAAGGCAATGTGATGAGGAGGATGAAGGCAATACCTCCTACCGCACGAATGAAGACAAGAAGTGATGTGGGCAATGGAAATGAATAGAAGAAACTCGTGCCGGCAGCCAAAACAGCCCCTGAACCTAGGATGGCGCCCAATTCCAGAGTCATGGCAAAACTCAACACTTTGGGCGGAACAGCCTGCGCCCGCGCTAAATACGCTTTGCCAACCAGTTGCCAGGCATAACCTGGCAGGTATTTGGCCAGGTTAGATTTCAAGTGGATGTCCGCAGCTTGAAGTAATGAAATTTGTGGCGCAGGAAGGAGCGCACGTAACATGTGCCACCAGCCAATGGCTCCTAGCCAGATTGCGGCAAATGTGAATGTCCATGCTAGTGCCAAAAACGACCAGCGCCACGTAAATGTCCAGCCATATTGCAGTAAGGGCTGGAGGTTATGTGCGAGGTAGAGCAGACTGGCAAGGAGAACAAATCCTTGCGCAATACGTCGCAGAGATTGGCGGGATACAAAAGGGAAAGCAAAACGCTTCAAAACGTGTTGGCGTTTCATAGGGCGCGGCAAATGTAAAGAAAACTGTATGAAAGATGAAACGGCATCAAAGGCGCTACGGCCAGATAAAGAAACTTGCGTGGATGTTGAAAATACCATTGCCAATCTTCACGTGAACGTGGAAACAAAAAATTGTATTTCAGACCTTTTTCAACATGGAATCCACCTGCTTCGAGCATATCGCGCCACTCACCGAAGGTTGCAAAGCGTTCGAGTGGCTGTTTATGATTGGGGCCATATCCAGTACGCCACACATGCCAGATAATGTCGGCGAGGTAATAACTATTTGGAAGAAGAACGGCAGCCACTCCACCAGGTTTGAGCACGCGCCGCATCTCTTGTACACCTTGTTCGGGATCAATGAAGTGTTCGAGACTGCCTAAGTTGGTGACAAAATCAAATGTTGCGTCTGGGAAGGGTAGTGCTTCTCCTTCGCCAACTATAATGCGCCCGCACGTACTTTGTTGCGCAATGATGGCCGCGCGCCATGCAACATCTATACCGATTGCATGAACCCCGCGAGCTTCTGCGAGGCGCACAAGGACCCCTTCACCACATGCGACATCCAGGAGTTGTGCACCTTTTTGAGGTGATAGCAGGTCAAGCACCCAGCGATACAAGGCTGCGGCGTCGCGTAATTTGCCTGGTTGAGTGTACATCGCATTGTATGTTGCAATGATTTCTTCTTTTGTGTGTGCGCGTTGTTGCGTTTTCATCGTTGTCTCCCAACAGCCTCATACACGGCCAGTGTTTGCTGGGCCATTTTTTCCCACGAAAAAGATTGAGCGCGTTTGAGTCCCGCAAGACGTAGAGATTCGCGAATATCGGGCGAACGCCAAACGTGTTCAAGTAATTGCGCTAAACATTCTGGGGTGCTTTCTTCCATGATAAGCGCAGCATCTGCAACAACCTCGGTTACGGCGCCGGCCTGGTTCACAATCAACGGAGTCCCACACGAGAGGGCTTCCAGCGCAACAAGCCCAAACCCTTCATGCACTGAAGGCAAGGCTGCAACAGTTGCCCCCGAATAGATAGCCGGCAAATCTTGGTCCGGAACAGGACCGAGCAGTTGGACGGCATCATTCAGCTGAAGTGAGGCGATTTTGTCATAAATGCTTAGATCTGGCTTTTTTTTGTATTGTTCCCCAACAAGGACCAATGTACCAGGAAAGCCTGTTTGTTGACGAAAGCGGGCAAAGGCTTCAATTAGAAGGGGAATGTTTTTTTTGGGATCAATTCGTCCGACGTGGAGGACGTATGCTTCCGGAAGACGATATGCCTGACGCACACGGGCGATGTCTTCGGGAGAGGCGGGTTGGAAATGTCGCCCACAGGCTGGGTAAATCACTTCAATACGATCGAGGGGCAGTCCGTAGAAATGGTGAATGTCCCTTGCTGTTTGATGTGAAATAGCAATAACTTTTGCAGCGTCCCAAAGTGTTCGCTTTTCAATGGTACGCCAATACCACACATCGAGTTTGGGAAAGAGTTCAGGATAAAGCAAAGTTGTCATGTCATAGACAGTGACAACGAAAGGCACTCGCAACCCAAAAACGCCAAGGTTTTTGACGAAATGCACGAGATCGCAGGAACGAGTAAGCCTCGGCAACATGGCTTGTGCCCAAAGGCGCATCGCAAAACGATTCTTGACGGGCGCAATGTGCTGGCGCACATGAGGAGCCAACAAATCTGGTTCTGGTTGGCTTAGGAACAAGAGATATTCATTGCGCGTGTCAAGCGCGAAAAGGGCTTGGAGTAAATTGATGGTGGCTGTTCGCCCGCCACCATAAAAATGAATCCCCAATGCTTCAATAGCAATCCGCATGGGCTTATACTCCTGGTTTACGGGCGAGTGCAAAAATATCGTTGCAAAACACCAAATTGATGAAGGGGATTCGCACGAAGGTTTCCATACCTAGGCGTACGATCGGATTGGACTCATACGCATATGATTGGGTGCTTTGCAACCAAACCCGCGTGATGAAACCATTGCGGCGGAGCGTGCGCCAGAGTGAGAGGGGGGTCTGTTCATTCACGTGTACGTCTTTGAATGGCCAGCGATCGCGTGGGTCGGCTGGCAGATGCACACCACGTATGCATTGTACCAATCGGTACAGCTGGTATCCGACGGCGTAGTACCACAAATTGGGCATGGTATGGACGATGAGAATGCCGCCTGGCCGGAGAACACGCCACACTTCTTGCAGTGCTTGATCGAGTTCGGGCGGTGTCAAATGTTCGACAACATCTAGCATGAAGGCAACATCCATACTTGCGTCATCGAAAGGCAAGGCGCGTGCATCTGCTTGCATCAATTTGATACGTGTGCGCACGCTGCTTTCCACATGCGCGAGAGATTCTTCTGCTAATTCAATTGCCGCGGCGGCGTAATCAATGCTCCACACGAGCGCACCACGTTGGGCGCAGTGCAAAGCGACTTCGCCACGCCCGCAGCCAATATCAAGTACACGATGGTGGGTTTGGACGTTAGCAATATCGAGCGGAATGCGTAAGCGTTTGGGGAGAAGTGTTCCCCCACTTGTGCGGAACTCATCCGCCCCGTGGCACCATTGCTCAAAATAATCGCGTGTATATTTTTCGGGCGGCACTGCTGGTGGTTGTAAATCGTTTGGCGTACTCATGATTGTTTCACCAACACCCAGTTGAAATTTGGCAGAAAAGGTGCCATAAATCGCCAAAAAGCAAAAGGTAGGCGTGTCAGGATATGCAGACGTCCCAACTCGTCTTCGACGCCAAATCGCTGCGGTGCATGCAAGAGCTTGGGGGTATAGTCAAGGATTGTAAAGCGGCGCCATAGCTGGCGTAATTGCCAGTACGTCATTGGCCAAACGTCATATTCATCTCCTCGTCCTGTGATGCGTACATAGGCATCTGCAATAGATTGCGGCAACCAGGAGAGAAAGGGAAGCCAATAGTGCTCTTCCAAAACAGCAAGTTTGTTGGGACCACTGAAGAAACAATATCCCCCCGGACGTAATACGCGTTCAATTTCGCGTACAAGGGCTGGGCGGTCATGCGCATGTTCGTACACTTGCGCACATATCACAATGTCGAATTGTTCATCAGCAAATGGGAGCGCTGCTCCATCACTCTGTAAAAATGTAGCGTTGGGCGCCGCATGTGCATACGCTTCAGCGATGAGCGTTCCATCAATGTCCGTCCCCACAATAGTGGCAACATCGGGAGCGAGAGCGTTTGTGATGGCGCCATTGCCGCAACCAATGTCCAGCACCCTGGCTTGGCGAAGATCGTTGGGATATGCATCTTGCAAAATCGTTTTGATTTTGAGCGCTTTGCGCCAGCGTGGTGCATACGCTTGTTCAAACATGGGCATGAGATTGACCTCGTACTGCCTCGTTGTACAACCCCGTAAAAAAGCGTGCGACGTTATCCCAATTGAGCTCTACTTCCACCCGTTGGCGAGCCGCTATACCAAGGCGGTGACGTTTGTCTGCATGACGCAACAAGTCAACTAGGGCTGTTGCCAGAGCTTGTGGGTCGCGTTGCGGCACAAGTAAGCCGTTTTTTTCGTGTTCTACAACGAGAGGAATGCCGGCAACATCAGTTGCCACAACGGGTTTTGCAGCCGCCATCGCTTCGAGAATGGTGGTCGGTAGTCCATCCAGATTGCCGCTTTCATCCACGACCGATGGGACAACGAACACATCGCAAGTGTGCAAATACGCAGGCACTTCATGCCATGGTACAGCCCCTACGAAGTGCACATGCGCTTGTACACCCAGATGAAGAGCCAATTGTGCGAGGTGTGAGCGTTCCGGACCGTCGCCTGCAATAACAACCAAAACATCGGGGATATGCTCGCGCACATAGGGAATGGCTTGCACAAGATATTCGACCCCTTTTTTCTTCACGAGACGCCCTAAACTCAACACAATGGGGGCATGCGACGGTAATCCAAGTTTTTCACGCAGTGATATCTGCGAAGGGGCACGTTGCGGGTCGAATCGCTCAGGATCCGCCCCCCATAGCAGGAGGTGGGTTCGTTGAGGGCTGGCGCCAAGTGCCAATGCACCTTCATACAGTTGCGGGCTACAAGCCGTGACGGCACTGGCTTGTTTGAAGCATGCGCCAGCTATTGCGCCCAAGAGCGCATTTTTACGTGCGACAAAGATGTCCGACCCGTGCAGGGTGATGATGAGTGGAACATTTTTCAAGCGTGAGAACAAAGCCGCCATTGGTGCGTTAGGGATGACCCAATGGGCGTGGATAATGTCAAAGTGATGAATAGCATGCAACCGAAGCAGTTTGTAGAAGGCGCTGGCGAAGAAAAGCGGAGCGAGGAGATATGCGCCTTTGTTGAGGGCTCTATCGCTGTGCATGGCTTGCGCATATCCCATGATCGCCCAGCGATCTGGCCAGATATACCGGAATGGGTGAATCTGGACGACACCGGGCTGTGGGCGAATAGCGGGGTGATACGGGATGACAGCATGTACGTCATGCCCTTGGCGCACCAGTGCTTCAGCGATGGAGTGCATAAAGCGCCCCGCACCATCCCCCGGAAAACGGGGATACGTTGAAGCCAGCAAGCAAACCTTCACAAGCGCCCTCACCTACCCAGCCCGCAACGCTTTCGCCGCTTTCTGGCGCTTTTCAGCATCCAACTCTTTCTTGCGCAAACGAATACTCTGCGGTGTGACCTCCACTATTTCATCATCGCCAATGTATTCGATGGCTTCATCCAGAGTGAAGCGGACGGGTGGCGTCAGCAAAATACCTTCTTCGGCAAAAGCACGCCGATGGTTTGTGACATGCTTCTTCTTGCAGACGTTGATGAGCAAATCCCCTGGGCGCGAATGCTGCCCCACAATTTGCCCTGCGTACACCTCTTCGCCAGGACCGACGAACAATGTGCCGCGTTCTTGCGCATTGTTGAGCGCATAACTCGTTGTCACACCCGTTTCATAGGCCACCAGCGAGCCGGTTTCGCGCACTTCCATGTCGCCCGCCCAAGGAAGATAGCCATGGAAGACGCTATGCAAAATGCCGGTACCGCGTGTCGCCGTCAGAAAACGGCTGCGAAAACCAAGCAAGCCGCGTGTGGGCACCAGATAGCGCAATGAAACCGTGCCGTCTTGGGCGGCGCTCGTCATATCAAGCATTTGGCCGCGCCGTTTCCCCAGCATCTCCACCACAGCGCCCACAAAATCTTCGTGCACCTCGATGAACACCTCTTCAAACGGTTCATGCAACACACCGTCAATTTCCCGGTAAATCACCTGTGGACGCCCCACAGCAAACTCATACCCTTCGCGCCGCATCGTTTCGATGAGAATTGCCAGGTGCAACTCGCCTCGCCCGCTCACAAGGAACGTGTCCGCGTTCTCCGTCTCTTCCACACGCAACGCCACATTGCGCTCCAACTCGCGCAAGAGACGCTCGCGAATGACGCGGCTGGTGACGTATTGTCCTTCACGTCCGGCGAAAGGGCTGGTATTGACCATGAACGCCATACGCACAGTCGGCTCTTCCACCGCGATAGGGGGAAGCAAACGCGGCGTATCCACATCCGTAATCGTCTCGCCAATTTGGACATCGGGAAGCCCGGTGACGGCCACAATCTCGCCGGCGGCGGCTTCATCCACAGCATGGCGGCCTAAATTCTCGAACACAAACAACTCCGCCACCTTGCCGCGCCGCAAGTCGGTGTCGGGGCGCCCCAAGGCCACTTCTTGCGCGCGCCGCAATGTGCCGCTGTGCAGACGCCCGATAGCAATGCGCCCTTTGTAATCATCGTAGTCAAGGCTGGTGACGAGCAGTTGCAAAGGTTCTTCAGGGCGCACCTCTGGCGCGGGTAATGCAAGAATCGCTTCAAAAAGCGGCGTCAAGTCAGGACCCAGCGCCTCAGGCGTCAGGCTGGCTTGCCCGGTCAGGGCGTTGGTATACACCACCGTGAAGTCGGCTTGCTCATCTGTCGCGCCCAAGTCCACAAACAAATCAAACGTTTGATCCACGACCCAATCGGGGCGGGCATTCGGGCGGTCCATTTTGTTGATAACGACCACCGCTTTGTGCCCCAATTCCAATGCCTTGCGGAGCACAAAGCGTGTTTGTGGCATCGGACCTTCAACCGCATCCACCAGCAACAGCACACCATCCACCATGTTGAGGACGCGCTCCACCTCGCCCCCAAAATCAGCGTGCCCCGGTGTATCCACAATGTTGATTTTGACGCCATTCCATCGGATGGCGGTGTTTTTCGCGAGAATGGTAATACCGCGCTCACGTTCCAGGTCGTTTGAGTCCAGCACACGCTCACGCACCGCCTGGTTTTCGCGGAAGACGCGGGCTTGCCGCAGCATGGCATCCACCAGTGTGGTCTTGCCATGGTCAACGTGAGCAATAATCGCAATGTTGCGCAAGTCGGTTCGTCGTGTCGTCATACTGCCTGCTCTCATTCCTTCATGTCAATGCATAAAAAATCGGCCTCGCGGCCGAGCCCAAAGTATACTCGCAACTGGTGAAAAAGACGAATGCAGGCGTTGGGGAAATCTGTTGCAAAAATTGCCCAATTTGCCTCTTGACAACGTAACCTGTTTTGTGATACATTGTGCGCATCTCATGTGAGCGGTCACACAACTTGTGTATTGAGCGAAGCCAAAGGGGGGCGCATGGGCGCATCGAAACGACGGGTGACACTTCAAGATGTAGCCGACCATGCCGGCGTCTCGCGCCAAACAGTCTCGCGCGTCATCAACAACGACCCCCGTGTCGCCGATGAAACCCGTCAGCGTGTCCAGGCGGCTATCGAGGCGTTAGGTTATCGCCCCAACGAAGCCGCCCGCTCCCTGGCGCGTGGCCGCGCCAATGTCATCGGTATCGTCGTCCCCTACACGGCTGATTACCTCTTCTCTGACCCGCATTTGCTTCAATTCATCGCCGGCGTGGATGACGAAGCCAACAAACGCGATTATTCCCTGCTTCTCTCTACCGGGCGTGCGCGCAATGACCTCTCCGCCTATGAGCGCGTAGCGCGCACAGGTTTTGTAGATGGCGTGATTGTCGTCGAGACGGTACTCACCGCACAGGGGCTAGATATTCTCAAAGAGCAAGGCTTGCCCTGTGTGGTGCTGGGCTATGGTGTGCGCAACGCCGACATCTACTGTGTGCATGCCGACGACCTCGGCGGTGCGCGCTTGGGCACTTTGCACCTGCTGAGCCTGGGGCATCGTCGCATCGGCGTGATTAGCGGCCCTGAACACACAGTGATTGCCGTTGAAGACCGGTTGCGCGGTATCGAGCGGACATTGCGCGAACATGGTATCACGCTTGAGCCCAGCCTTGTTGTCTATGGCGACTTCACCTCGCGAAGTGGATACAAGGGGGCGCGTGAACTCATGAATCGTCCCGAGCCGCCCACCGCCATCTTCGCCCTCAACGACCGCATGGCGATTGGTGCGATTCGCTACCTCAAAGAAGCGGGCTACCGTGTTCCGGACGATGTCTCTGTCATTGGCTTCGACAATATCCCGCTGGCGGAATCCTTCGAGCCGCCATTGACCACTATCAGCCAGCCAACATTGCAAATGGGGCAACAAGCCGCGCGCTTGTTGTTTGACCTCATGAAAGGGTATGAACCAATCACTCGCGCGCTTGTTCTGCCTGCCGAGTTGATTGTGCGCCATTCCACCGGACCCGCACCGCAACCAGCAGACACTTCCACCAAAACACATACCTGAAAGGGGGTGATAGCGCATCACCAGGGGCACACCGACGTGTCAAAGATGTTTGTTGTTCTGGTCTCGCTGACCAATGGTCAACTGTATGTATGGGAGGAGAATTATGTTCCGTTCGTCTCGTCGTCTGTTGTTTGCATTGTTGAGCATCTTGCTCATCGCGCTGGCTGCCTGTGGCGGCGGTGAATCCACCGGCCAGCAGGAAGAAGCGCAACCCGCCGAACCGACTGTTATCGAAAAAGAAGTCACCAAAGTCGTTGAAAAAGAAGTTGTCAAACCGACCCGTATCCTTGTGTACAACTCGTACATGGGCGACCCCACGCCGCGCAAAGCGGACGAAGAACTCGTCCAAATGTTCAAGGAAAAGCATCCGGATGTCGAAGTCATTCACAGTATTGTCGCGCACGAAGACTTCAAGCAAGCCATCCGCGCTTACCTCACCTCGTCCAGCCCGCCCGACGTGCTGACCTGGTTTGCCGGCAACCGCTTGCGCTTCTTCGTCAACAATGGGCAGGTGATGGACATTAGCGACGTCTGGCAGGAACAGGGCTGGTTGGAGTCCTATCCCAAGGGCTTTGTGGCGTTGAGCAGTGTCGGCGATCGCCAATACTTCGTGCCCACATCCTGGTACTGGTGGGCGATTTACTACCGCCCGTCCATCTTCGAGCAGTACGGAATCACCCCGCCCCAAACGTGGGATGAACTGCTCGCCGCGTGTGATACGCTTTCCGCCAACGGCATTACGCCCATCACCATTGGCACCAAATATCGCTGGACGGCGGCCGCCTGGTTTGACTACATCAACATGCGCGTCAATGGTCCTGAATTCCACATCAACCTGATGGAAGGCAAGGAACGCTACGACGACCCGCGCGTGCGCCAGGTGTTCGACTACTGGAAGCAACTCTTCGACCACAACTGCTTCATCGAAGACGCCTCGGCCTACTCGTGGCAGGAAGCGTTGACTTTCATGATTCAGGGCGACGCCGCCATGTACCTCATGGGCGACTTCATCCGCGACAGTTTCCCGGATGAACTCGAAAACGACCTGGACTTCTTCCGCTTCCCCATCATTGACCCCAATGTGCCCATTGGCGAAGACGCGCCGACGGATGGCTACTTCATCCCAGCGAACGCGCCGCACCCGGACACCGCCAAGGAGTTCATCGCCTTCGTCGGTTCCGCCGAAGTGCAGGAATACTTCGCCCGCACGCTGGGACGCCTCGCCACCAACGGCGACGTAGACATCTCGGTGTACACGCCCGTCCAGCAAAAGGGCATCAAGATGATTCAGGAAGCCGATTACGTGGCGCAGTTCTACGACCGCGACACGACGCCGCCCATGGCGGACAAGGGCATGAACGGGTTCATGGAATTCTGGGCGAACCCCGATCGCATTGACGATATTCTGGCGGACCTTGAAAAGGCGCGCCAGGAAATCTTCGCCGAATCGCAATAAGCGCCATCAAGAGAAGGGGGTATGCGGGCGTCGCCTGCATACCCCCGCGTTCAGGAGGAGTGTATGAGTGTCTCAACCCTGCCCGCCCAGCAAACACGCGCCAAACGTGGGAAACCCCTTCGCGAGCGCCTGATACCGTATGCCTTTCTGGCGTTGCCGTTGACGCTTTACACCGTTTGGGTGATTGGACCCATGCTGTACTCGTTTTATTTGAGTTTTACATCGTGGGACGGCTTGACCGCCCCCACGTTTATTGGCTTGAAAAATTATGCTCGCCTGTTAGACGACCCTGTTTTTTGGAAATCCTTGACGAACAATCTCAAATGGATTGGCGCATTTATCACCATCCCCGTCTTTTTGGGGTTGACATTGGCGGCGCTCCTCAATCGCCAAATCAAGGGCGCGTGGTTTTTCAAAGTCGCCTTTTTCGCCCCCATGGTGCTCTCGCTCGTCGTTGTCGGGCTGATTTGGGGCTGGCTGTATCATCCCGCCGGTGGGCTGATCAACACCACCTTGCGTGCTGTCGGGCTGGACAATCTCGCCATGGGGTGGTTGAGCAACGAAAAAACGGTTCTTTGGGCGATTATCGTGGCGGGTATTTGGCGGCAAACCGGCTATGTGATGATTCTCTACCTCGCCGGCATGCAAAGTATTGACCCCACGCTTGCCGACGCCGCTTACGTGGATGGCGCAAGCGAGTGGCAAACCTTCTGGAAAGTGATTCTGCCGCTTTTGCAACCGGTCACGATCGTGGTCATCGTCATCAGCATCATTGACTCTTTGCGCGCGTTCGACCTGGTCTACATCATGACGCGCGGCGGCCCGTACAATTCGTCCAACGTGTTAGCCAACTTCATGTACATCGAAGCCTTTAACAACTACCGCATGGGCTACGGCTCGGCGATTGCCGTCGTGCTCTTTCTGATTAGCGCCGTCTTCATCTTCTTCTACCTGATTATCGTCATGCGTGATGAACTGGAATACTGAGAGGGGAGCCTGCTCATGATTTCGTCTCAGCATCAGCGCCGTTTTTGGCAACAAACGCTCATTTACGCGTTGCTCATCCTGATGACCGTGTTGTGGCTGATTCCCGTCATCAGTGCCGTTCTGACGGCGTTGCGTCCGTTCAATGAGATTCTGACATACGGCTTTTGGAGCTTGCCGCGCGACATCACCCTGCAAAACTTTGTCGAAGCGTGGCGGCGCGGTGGGTTGAGCCGCTATTTGCCCAACAGCTTCATCATCACCCTGCCCTCACTCGTGGGAACGCTCTTCCTTTCCTCTATGGCGGCCTATGCGTTGGCGCGTTTCCGCTTTCGAGGCGACCGTTTCCTGCTCTTTGTCTTTGTCGGCGGCATGATGCTCCCCTTCCAAATTTTATTGTTGCCGGTGTTCCGCTTGACGGACGCCCTGGGGCTCTATGACACCTACTGGGGGCTCATTCTCTTCCACACCTCATTCCAGCTGGGATTTTGCACGTTCGTTTTGCGCAACTACATGCGCACCGTCCCCCAAGACATTCTGGACGCCGCCCGTGTTGATGGGTGCAATGAATTCCGCATTTTCTGGCAAATTATGCTCCCGCTCACCAAACCCGCGTTGGCGGCGCTTGCCACCCTCGAATTTACCTGGATTTTCAACGATTTTCTCTGGGCGCTCGTCCTCATTCAGCGCGAATCGCTCAAACCCGTCACGGCGGGGCTGGCGACCTTGCAGGGACAATACGTTACCGACTGGACGGTCATCGTCGCGGGGGCGTTGCTGGCAACCTTGCCGACCGTCATCGTCTTCCTTGCCCTGCAACGCTACTTCATTCGCGGGTTGACGCTGGGAGCAGTGAAATGATCATTCGTCGGCCGAAACGCCTCTACGACGTCTACATCTTCGACCTCGATGGCACGGTCTATTTGGGCGACGCCCTGCTTCCCACCGCAGGCGAAACCTTGCATGCGCTCCGTGCTCATGGGCGGCGTGTGCTCTTTGTCTCCAACAACCCCACGCGCACACGCGAAGAGTATGCCCAGAAACTCACCCGCCTGGGCGTCCCGACGCCCCCCGAAGACGTGATCAATTCCACCGTTGTGCTGGTGGATTTTTTGCGGCATGAACTGCCGAACGGGCGTCTTTTCGTCATCGGCGAAGAACCATTGTGCCGCACCCTGCGTGCCGCCGGCTTTGAACTCTGCGACGACCCACAACGTATTGACGCCGTCATCGCCAGTTTCGACCGCACATTCGACTACCGCAAACTGCAAATCGGGTTCGACGCCCTGCGCAATGGCGCGCGCTTTTTTGCCACCAACGCCGACCGCTATTGCCCTGTGCCCGGCGGTGGACAACCCGACGCCGCCGCCGTCATTGCCGCGCTGGAAGCCAGCACGGGGCGCACTGTCGAAGCGGTCGTGGGCAAACCATCGCGCTACATGATTGAAACCATCTTGCGCCTTGTCCAACGCCCACCGGACGCCTGCCTGATGGTCGGCGACCGCCTGGAAACGGACGTGCGTATGGGGCTGGACGCCGGTATGCCCTCGGCGTTGACGCTCACCGGCGCAACCGACGCCGAAACAGTGGCGCACTCGCCTGTGCAACCAACCTATGTGATTACCGAACTCGCCGACTTGTTGCGCGAAACGCCTTTAGCGGATACCATCGCCGATTGATCATCTTGCATCAAGGATACTGACAACGCGCTATGGAGACCTACATCCTCGGAATTGACCAGGGAACAAGCGGAAGCCGTGCGCTCTTGCTTGACACCGACGGGCAACCGCGCGGCTATGGCTACCAGCCCCTCTACGGGCAAACACCCCATCCCAACCACGTGGAACAACGTCCGCACGAGGTCGCCGAAGGCGTGCGCCGTGCGATTGCCATCGCCCTGGAACAGGCGGGCGCAACCCCCCGGCAAATTGTGGCGTGCGGCATTGCCTGCCAGCGCAACACCGATTTTGTGTGGGACGCCCAGAGCGGCGAACCGCTGGCAAACGCCATCTCCTGGCAGGATTTACGCACAATCCCCCTGTTGGACGAACTGGCGCGAACGCCTTTCCTGAGCGAAGCCGATTATCGCCTGGGGTATCCCCCCGGACCCTACAGCGCCGCCTTGCACCTGGCGTGGCGTATGCGCCACCAACCCGACGTGCGCCGTGCCGCGCTCGATGGGCGTTTGCGGGTGGGGCTTTCGGCGGCGTATCTCGTCCACGCCCTTGGAACACCCGCCGAGCACGCTATGGATGTCTCGCTGGTGCAGGCGCTGGGGGTGTACGATTTCCGACACAACACGTATTGGGACGCCCTGCTCGACTGGGTGGGCGTACCGCACACAGCGTTGCCGACGCCACGCCCCACCGTGCACGAATTCGGTGCTTTGCAGATTGGTGAGGCGGCGGTGCCTGTGCTGGCAATGCTGGGCGACCAACAAGCCGCCCTGTTTGGGCATGGCGCCCACGCCCCAGGGCAAGCCAAATGCACGCATGGCACAGCCACGTTCGTCAATGTCTTCACCGGTCAGCAAGCCCCCTACGTGCGCGGTGTCAACACCTACTTTGCCTGGCGTCTGGCTGAAACGCCCACCTACTGCCTTGAAGCCGATACCACCGTCACCGGCGCAGGCATTCGCTGGCTTCGCACCAATGCCCGCATGTTTGACGAAGACGCCGACGTCAGCCGCTTTGCCGCCCAGGTCGCCGACAGCGGCGGCGTTGTTTTTGTGCCCGCCTTCACCGGTTTGAACGTGCCCTACCACGACCGAGAAGCCCGCGGCACGATTTTGGGGCTCACACTGGGGACGACGCGCGCGCATATCGCCCGCGCTTTCCTCGAAGCCATCGGCTTTCAAGTGCGCGCCATTCTCGAAACGATGCAGCGCGAAACAGACCTCGCTATCGAACGGCTTTCGGTAGATGGGGGAATTGCGCGCAGTGATATCGCCTGCCAGATTCTTGCGGATACGACCGGCTTGCCCGTTGTGCGTCCCGCCTTCACCGAAATGGCAGCGCGCGGCGCGGCGTTGCTCGCCGGTATGGGGGCGGGCTGGTGGCGTATGGAGACGCTCCCGCCGCTCCCTGAAGGCGAAACCGTTTTTCTACCCGAATGGAACGACCATCAGCGTGATGCCGCCTATGCCCGCTGGCAATCCGCCATTGAAGCCGTGGCCTGTTTTCGCTCGCACACAGCCCACACAGGAGTGGAACAATGAGCACCACGTTTGGCGTCGCGTATTATCCCGAACATTGGCCTGAAACACGCTGGGCGACCGATGCCCGCCTCATGCGCGAGGCGGGCATTGACACGGTGCGCCTTGCGGAATTTGCCTGGGCGCAGATGGAACCTGCTCCCGGCGACTACACGTTTGACTGGCTCGACCGCGCCGTTGAGTTGTTCGCCCAGGAAGGCTTTCGCATCATCATGTGCACCCCCACCGCCGCACCGCCGGCGTGGCTTGTGCAACGCTACCCCGACATGCTTCCCGTGGACGACCAGGGGCGGCGGCGCGCTTTTGGCTCGCGGCGGCATGTGTGCCCCAACCATGCCGGCTTTCACGCTGAAACCGAACGCATTGTGCGCGTGCTTGGCGAACGCTACGGCGCACACCCCGCCGTCATCGGCTGGCAGTTGGACAACGAATGGGGCGGCGGACGCAGCACCCGCTGTTATTGCCCCAATTGCGTCGCCGCCTTTCGGCGCTGGTTGCAGGCGCGCTACGGCTCGCTGGATGCTCTCAATGACGCCTGGGGCGCAGACTTCTGGTCTCAGCGCTACACGGCGTGGGAGCAGATTGGCGCGCCCATTCTCACCGTCTCCACGCCAAACCCCAGCCACGTACTCGATTACTACCGCTTCATGTCCGATGCGTGGGTGGCGTACCAACAGCGCCAGATTGACGTTTTGCGCCCCCTTCTCCCCGAAGGGCGCTTCATCACGCATAACTTCATGGGCTTGTTTGATGAAATTGACTACCACGCGCTCGCCCAACCGCTTGACTTCATCACGTGGGACAGTTATCCGACCGGGCATGAAGACCGCTGGTCGGAAAAAGTCTACACCCCTGATGAAACCCCGCCGCCCCACGCCTACGACACAGGCGACCCCTTCATCACCGAAATGGCGCACGATGTGATGCGCGGATTGCAGAACAAACCCTTCTGGGTGATGGAGCAGCAGTGCGGTTTCATCAATTGGGGCTTCTACAACCAGGCACCGCGTCCCGCCGTCATTCGGCTTTGGTCGTGGCAGGCGGTGGCGCATGGTGCGGACGCCCTTGTCTATTTTCGCTGGCGTGCCGTGCGTTATGCGCAGGAACAGTTCCACAGCGGCTTGCTGCGCCACGACGGCGAACCCGCCGACGGCTGGCATGTAGTGCGCCGTTTGCAAGCCGAACGCGCCTTGCTGGAACGCCTGCAAGCCACCCAAACGCCCGCCGAGGTTGCCATGCTTCTGGCGTATGATGACTTGTGGGCGCTGGATCTGCAACCGCACCATCGCGAGTTTCGCTACTGGCGCCATTTTGGCGCGTATTACCGCGCTTTGCGCCGCGCCGGCGTGGACGTGGATATCGTCGCACCGCGCGCCGACCTCTCACGCTACAAGTTGGTGATTGCGCCGACGCTCTACCTGGTAGATGACGCGCTCGCCGCCCATTTGCACGCCTATGTTGCCCAGGGCGGGCACCTGGTGTTGGGGGTGCGTTCGGGCTTCAAGACCCCCACCAATTTGGTGACGGAAGCGCCTTTGCCGGGCGCGTTGCGGGCATTGGTGGGGGCGCGGGTAGAAGCCTGGCACAGCCTGCCGCCGACAACAACCTACCGCGCCCGTTTCGACCATTTGCACGAAACCCCCATCCACCTGTGGGCGGAAGCCCTGACACCGGAAACAGCCGCGCCGGTGGGCTTCTACACCACCAGCCCATTGGCGCCCCACGCTGCCATGACCGAGCACGTTGTCGGGAAAGGGCTGGTGACATACGTGGGTGTGTGGCCGTCGCGCGCCCTGTTGGATACGTTTGTGCCCCATTGGCTCGACCGGGCGCATGTTGCGCGCTTGTTGACGATTCCCGACGGGGTCACGGTTGCCTCGCGGCAGGGTGAAGAAGGGCGCTACCTCTTCATCTGCAACTGGACGGAACAAGTCGCGCGCGTGTTCTTGCCTGTCAAAGGCAAAGATGCATTGAGCGGCGCACCTGTGGGCGGCGACATCCCCGTTCCCCCGCTGGATGTGCGCATTCTCATCGTGTAGGGGTTTGGTTGTTGCTGGTAGAGCCGCCGAATTGCGTATCGGCGGCTTTTTTATATGGTAGCCCCGACCATGAACCAGAGCCGCAGGAGGAACAAGCGATGCAGCAGGCGAACGAGTTGGAACGTCTTTTGCGCCGTCTCGATGGGCGAGGCTACAAAGCCTACAAGGACATCGCCGGCGCGTACCAGTTTGACACCTTCACACTCTTCATTGACCACGTGCAGGGCGACCCCTTTGCCGCGCCCAGCCGCTTGCGGGTTGTGGTGCCGCAAGCGGTGGCGCACTTCCCCGCCCACGCCTACGCCACGCCCAGCCGCGCGGTGGGTGTGGCGAACCTGCTGGCGCGTCGCTTTGGCGAACTGGCGCGCGAACAAGACCGTCGGCGCGGAAGCGGCAAAAGCGGCTTGATTTCGATTGATGCGCCGGGGCAAGAAATGCTCCCCATCACCGCCGTCAAGGTGACGACTGAGGGCGTGGAATGCCGTTTTGCGGTGGGCTTGCCGGCGCGTGGGCGCACCATTTTGGGGCGCGAAGCCATTGCCCTCTTGTTGCACGATGTGCCGGCGGTTGTGCGCGGGGCGCTCTTCTTCGCTGCCTACGACCCCGCCGAAGTCAAACGCTACGCCGACGTGAACGAAGACGCCGATTGGCTGCGCGCCCACTTGCCGGAGATGGGCTTGGTGGCGTTCGTGGCCGATGGGGCGATTTTGCCGCGCCGTTCGGGGGTAGATGAACGCCCGCTGACGGGCAAGCGTGTGGTGCCCTTTCAATCGCCCGACAGTTTGCGCGTGCAGGTCAATCTTCCCAACCACGGACCGCTGACGGGCATGGGCATTCGCCGCGGCGTCACGCTGATTGTGGGGGGCGGCTACCACGGCAAAAGCACGCTCTTGCGGGCGTTGGAGCGGGGGGTGTACAACCACATTCCCGGCGATGGGCGCGAATTTGTCATCACGGTGGGCGATGCGGTGAAAATTCGCGCCGAAGATGGCCGCCGTATCACGGGTGTGAACATTCGCCCCTTCATTGACAACTTGCCCTTTGGGCAATCCACCGCCAATTTTGAAACCGACAACGCCAGCGGCTCCACCAGCCAGGCGGCGAATATCATGGAAGCGTTGGAAGTGGGCACGTCGCTTCTGCTGATTGACGAGGATACCTCGGCGACCAACTTCATGATTCGCGACCACCGCATGCAAGCGCTCATCGCCAAAGACGCCGAACCGATTACGCCCTTCATTGACAAGGTGCGCCAACTCTACGAGGAGCGCGGGGTGAGCACGGTCATTGTGGTGGGCGGAAGCGGGGATTATTTCGACGTTGCCGATTGCGTGATTGCCATGCACGCCTATACGCCGTGGGACGCCACCGAAGCCGCCCGCGAGATTGTGCGGCGCTTTCCCACCGGGCGTGTGGCTGAGGGGGGCGAGCATTTTGGCGATGTCATCCCGCGCATTCCGTTGCCCAAGAGCATAGACCCCTCGAAAGGGCGCGCCGACGCCAAAGTGAAAGTGCGCGGCATGCACCACATTCAGTTTGGGCGGCATGACATTGACCTGAGCGCTGTTGAGCAGGTGGTGGATACCTCGCAAACCGAGGCGATTGCCGCGGCGCTGCTCTATGCCCGTGAGCACTACATGGACGGCACGCGCACCCTGCGCGAAATCATCGAGGCGCTTTTTGCGGATATCGAACGCGAAGGGCTGGACCTGCTCGACCGCCGACGGGTGGGGTGGTTTGCGGCGTTTCGCCCACATGAATTTGCGGCGGCGCTCAATCGCCTGCGCACCTTGCGCGTGCGGCAGGCGGACGCCGCGGAAGAGCGTTGATGGGCGGGGGCGACGCGGATGTGGGCAGCGTCGCCCCTGGTTGTTTCACCCGCGCAAGCCGGGAAAGTACGCCCCAATTCCGCTCATCATGAATTCAACCGCAATTGCCGCCAAAATCAGCCCCATGACGCGGTTGAACACCTGCATGCTGGTGGGTCCCAACACCATGCCGGCGCGGTGCGCCAGCCGAAACGTGATGAAAATGAGGCTCGCCAGCACGATGATGACCAGCGCCACCGCCAGGCGGTGCGCTGGCGTGTTGAGGCTGTTCGCATAGACAATGACGGTGCTCATGGCACCGGGACCGGAGAGCAGCGGAATACCCAGCGGCACAATCCCCACCGAAACACGGTCGGCGGCGTTGGTGGTCGGCTCAACCGGTTCGCCGCCGGCGTTCATCATCGCCAGCCCCGTCATCAGCAACAAAATCCCGCCGGCAATGCGGAAGGAATCAATGGAGATGCCAAACACGTCCAGAATCAGCGTGCCGAAGAAGTTGAAGGCAAGCATGGCAATGGCGACGGTCAGCGCGGTCAAAAGCGCGACCTGGTCGCGCTCGGCGGGCGACAAATCGCGGGTGAAGGCGAGAAAGACAGGCAGATTGCCCGGAATACTCACAACAGCCATCAAACCGGCAAAGAGTTTCACATACTCACTCAGCGGCAACAGGGTCTCCATGACGCCTCTCCTTGCTGGGGATTAGGTGACGGCGGCGCGGTGTCCCAACGCGGCGGCAAAATCATCGCCCCGCTGAAGGTGGTAGGCTGGAATGCCGGCGACGCGCAGCGCGGCGATGACGGCGTCGGGGCGCATGCGGCTTGGGTCGAATGAGTGCGCGTCCACCACCACTGCCAGCGGGCGCACACCGCGCCGACGCAACAGGCTCAATGCTTGCACCCATTCCTCGGAAGGCGAGGCGGTGCAGACAATGAGCGTTGTCCCGCGCGTGAAGAACATATCTTCCAGCGCCAGCGTGTGGTGCAGGGGCGTGCGTCCTTCGGCGCGGATGACGGCGAGATGTTCCAGCAGGCGGCGCATTTGGCGGGGTCCCCGGTCGGGTTGCAAGACAAAGCGTTCTTGCGCATGGGCGACCAGCCCAACGGGGCGTTTCTGATTGATGAAGTAGCGTGCAATCGAAGCCGCCGCGGTGATGATGTACTCTTCACTGCTGGGCAAAATCGGTTCGGGCAGTGCCGGTTGCCACACGTTGGGGTGAAACGCCAGAAAATCGGCGTATTCTTGCGCAACCGCGCGCGTGCTCGCTTCCATATCCACCACCAGCCAGACGTCGGCGGTGGGGTCTTCCTCGAATTCTTTGACCATGAGCCGCCCGGTGCGGGCGGTGGTGCGCCAGTGAATGCGGTTGAAACTATCGCCCGGCTGGTAGTCGCGCACGCCGGCGACGTTGGGCGTGATGTGGTGGGTGCGCCGATAGAGCGATTCGCCGCCGATGAGATGCCCGCGCGGTGGTTCAAACGTGGGCAGGTCGAACGTGGCGGGATAGACGATGAGGGTTGATGTGTGCGGGATGGCGCGGGTGAAGGTGAAGAAGCCGAATGGGTCGCTGGTGACGACTTCCATGGGTCCCAGCCGAAAGCGCCCGCGTTGGATGCAGAGCGTTTTGACCGACCAGCCGCGCGCCTGGCGCGGCATGATGGAATGCACCACACGCCCCGCGCGGTGGTTGGGCAGTGTGGAGTTGTCGCGGACTTCCAGCCAGAGTTTGGGGAGCCAGCCGGTGTTGCGCACGATGAACCGTTCTTCAAACAAGCGCCCCACCTGGCTGCGGGTGGATGTGCTGATGCGTTGCAGGGCAAAAAAGTGGGCGTTGCTCCACGCCCAGATGAACGAAAGCACAAGCGTCGCGCCCAGCAGATACGTGAGGTTGAAGAGCAGGCGGCGACCGGTTTGGACGGCGGCGACGCCCAACACCACCACCAGCAACGCCAGCACGAGACTCCGGCGCATGTGAGCCTCCTACCGCCGCAGGCGCGCGGTTGTCGCGCCGCCTGGTACGGGCACTTTTTTCAGCACGGCGTCCACAATGTCGGCGGGTGTCGTGTCTTTGATGCGCGCCGCCGGTGTGATGATGATGCGGTGCGCCAGCGTGGCGTGCGCGAGTTCCTTCACGTCGTCGGGGGTGACGAAATCGCGACCGCGCGCCGCCGCCAAGGCTTGCGCCGCGTGGTAGAGCGCCAGCGAGCCGCGCGGGCTTGCGCCCAGATAGACGTCCTCATGTTCGCGTGTGGCGTTGACCAGCGCGACGATGTATTCCTTCACCAACTCATCAACGTACACCTCTCGCACGGCGCGTTGCGCTGCGATGATGTCTTCGGTTGACGCCACCGCCTGGAGCGATTCGATGGGGTGGGCGCGTTGTTGTGATGTCAGCATGTTGACTTCTTCACCGGGGGATGGGTAGCCCAGTTGAATGCGCACCAAAAAGCGGTCGAGTTGGGCTTCGGGAAGGGGGAAAGTGCCTTCGTACTCGATGGGGTTTTGCGTCGCCAGGACCATGAACGGGCGCGGCAGGTGGTAGGTTTGCCCGTCAACGGTCACTTGGCGTTCTTCCATGGCTTCCAACAGCGCCGATTGCGTTTTGGGCGTGGCGCGGTTGATTTCGTCGGTCAAGACGATGTTTGCCATGATGGGACCGGGGCGAAATTCAAACTCTTGTGTTTTTTGGTTGAAAACCGAGACCCCCGTCACGTCGCTGGGGAGCAAATCCGGCGTGAATTGAATGCGCTTGAACGAGCAGCCGATACTGGTGGCAAGCGCCTTTGCCAACATGGTTTTGCCCACACCGGGCACGTCTTCGATGAGCACATGCCCTTCGCACAAAAGGGCGATGATGGCGAGTTCGAGTTGTGGTTCTTTCCCCAGAATGACACGCCCCACGTTGGCGCGGACACGTTCGACAAGTTGTTGGACGCTCTCCATATTCGGCTCCTTGGCACGCTTCGTGTTGTTCATGAGATGCGGCGGGGTCTCATCAAGTATAGTGAAGACGTTAGCGCGCACCTAATCGGATCACAGGGGAAAGCGCGAAACGCCTTCAGGCGTTGTCAGCCAGCCCTGCAAGGCGGCGCTGAAATCCACAAGCCGACCGTCCAGGCGGAACGTGTAGCGCCCTACCTGCTCGATGCGGGGTGTGGTGGTGAGAAACGTCCGCAACGCGGCTTGTTCATCTTCGCTCAGCCAGGGAAGGGGGTCCGATGTGGCGAGAAACCCGGCGATGTGCGCGAGGGCTTGCAGGTGTTCTTTTTGCGTCGGCGAGAGCAGGTTGTAGCGTGTGCGGAAATAGGCGACGTCGGGGTCGGTGTGCAACAAGGGGCGCAGCCAAAGCCGGTGGAGCGTGGTGGCGATGGCGTTTTGCGTCGCGGGACCAGTCCAATCGCCCAGCCAGACGGCGCGGTCTTCACTTTGCCAGAAAGGCGCAACGTCGGGTCCCACGCGGATGCCGTCCACCAGCCCCACGGACGCCAGAATGGGCGCGCCACACGCCAGGATGTAGGTGCGTTCGGCGTGCACGGCTTCCACCGTCTCGCGGATGAGGCGCACCCCCAGGCGATAGGCGTCTTCGCGCGGCATGGGGGTGTGGCGTTTGCCGGGGAGCGCGGCGGCGTAGAGGAAATCGAGTTTCAGGTAGTCGTAGCCCCAGGCGGCGACACGGTGGAATGTCTCGCGGAGCCAGGTTTGCGCTTCGGGGTGGGTCGTGTCCAGCGCGTAGAAGTGCCCGCCCCAGTTGTTGCCCGCCACCACGGGGCGCCCCTCTTCATCATGCACCAGCCAATCGGGATGCTCGGCGAACAGGTGCGAGGCTTCATGCACGATGAAGGGCGCCAGCCACAACCCCGCGCGGAAGCCGTGGGCGTGAATGGTTTTGGCAAGCGCCGCCATGCCGTCGGGGAAGCGTTCGTTGGCGTCCCAATCACCAATGGCACGTTGCCAGCCGTCGTCAATCTGGATCACATCGAACGGCCAGCCGCGCCAATGATGGATGACGGCGTGCAGGCGGTCGGCGTCAATCTCGCGGTAGAACGAATACCACGAACACCAGACGCGCGGCGCAGGCGTCTGCCCACGTGCGCCCATCTGCGCGGCGATGTGTTGGGTGTAGGTTTCCCAGGCGCGCGTTTCTTCATCCACCAGCACCAGCCAGGGACCGCCGTGGGGGTGTTCGAGCCGCCACACGTCGCCCTCCAGCGTGATGCGGCCGCCGGGCGTACACGCCCCCACCAGCAGAACGCGCCCCTCGCCGGCGCTTGCCAGCGCCACGTCGCAACTGATGTGCCCGCCCTGGGCGAGCAGTGCGGGGTCGTCGAGCATGGGCCAGCGCACACGGGGGCGCGGCGTCAGCGGGGGGGCGTCCGGCGCGAACCAGGATGCCACGCTCCAGGAGTGCCACCCGTGCCGATAGAAGGGCGCGTCGCCGAAGGGGTGAACGAGTGTGAGCGTGCGCCCGTGCAAGCGGGCGGCGTGTTCCGCCAGGGCGTGCGGTTCGCCGCCGTGAACGGCGAGCGTGGCGGTGGGGAAAGAGAGCAAGTGCATGAATCACTCCGTGCCGGTTAGTTAGTTGAAGGTGTCAGCAGACGTTCGAGAATGGGACGCAGGCGCGCCCATGTGTCATGCAGCAGTTCGGGAATGGTGCGCGTGTTGGCGGTGACGGTCATGTAGTTGGTGTCGCCTTCCCAGCGGGGCACAATGTGCAAATGCAGATGCGCGGCAATGCCTGCACCGGCGGCTTCCCCCAGATTGATGCCGATGTTGAAGCCGTGGGGGTTGAACGCTTCACGCAGAGCGCGTACCGCCGCATCGAGGAGAAGCATCCACTCGCGGCGTTCGTCGTCATTCAATTCGGTAATGTCGGCAATGTGGCGGTTGGGCAACAGCATGATGTGCCCGTTGTTGTAGGGGTAGCGGTTGAGAATGAGAAAGCAATGCGCCCCTCGCCAGAGGACAAACGTCTCGGCGTCGCGGTTTTCGGCGAGCGCCGCACAAAACGGGCAACCAGGCTCTTTCTTTGAGAGAATGTACGCCATACGCCAGGGTGTCCATAAATGGTCCATGTCTCACTCCTTCTCACACACAATCGCGAGTATGATATGCAACGGCCATTCGGCGGCAACAAACAAGTACCCTCTCCCCTCAAAACGGGTATAATGTGCGCAGTTTGCGATGTGTGAAAGCAGATGAACCAGCAGGAGTAAGCCATGCCCGTCATTGAACCCAACACGCTTGATTTTTTCAGCCATAGCCCCGAACAGACGCGCCGTTTGGGGGCGCGTCTGGCGCAGTTGTTGGAACCAGGCGACATTATCCTGCTGACGGGAACACTTGGCGCAGGAAAAACGCATTTTGTGCAGGGGCTGGCGCGCGGCTTGGGGGTACAACGCCCGGTGCGAAGCCCGACGTTTACGCTGGTGAGCGAGTATCCCGAGGGACGTATCCCGCTCTACCATGCCGACCTGTACCGCTTGAACAGCGAGGCGGAATTGGAAACCGTGGGCTTGGAAGAGTACATGGAACGGGGCGACGGCGTGGTGGCGGTGGAATGGGCTGAAAAAGCCGCCGATTGGTTCCCAGAGGGGATGTGGATTCGTTTTGAGCACGCCGACGACGCCAAGCGGCGCGTGATTATGAAACCGGTGGGAGAACGCGCGCTGCGCTTACTGCATGCTTTTCGACAAGCCGCATTTGGACGCTGAAGGGGGAAACCATGCTGATTCTGGCAATTGACACAGCCACGCGCCAGGCGGGGGTGGCGCTGGTGCGTGAAGACGAGGTGCTGGTGGAATACACGTGGTCGGCGGGGTTGCGCCACACCCAGCATACCGCGCCGATGATTGATCAGGCGTTGCGCCAGGCGGGGGTTGCGCCCGACGATTTGGAGGGCGTGGCTGTCACGCGGGGACCAGGCTCGTTTACCGGTTTGCGCATTGGGTTGAGTTTGGCGAAGGGGTTTGCCGCCGCATTGGGCATTCCTGTTGTGGCCATTCCCACGCTGGATGTGTGCGCGTTTCCGCATTTTTACGGTGAAACGCCGGTGCGGGCTGTCTTGCGGGCGGGGCGTGGGCGTTATGCCTTTGCCACGTATCGCCGCGAAGCGCCCGACCGCTGGCGACCGGTGGGTGAGCCGCAATTGGCGCGCTTGCCGCAACTGGTGGAGGATGTGCAACAGCCCATGCGCTTTGTGGGCGAATTGGGGGCGCAGGAGCAAGCCGTGCTGAAAGAACGGGGCGGGCGTTGGGTGCGGTTTGTGCCGCCACCGTTCAACGTGCGGCGTCCCAGTGTGCTGGCGTTCATGGCGCTGGAACGTTTCCAGCGGGGCGAGCATGACGATGTGGATACGCTCGCGCCGTTCTACCTGCACATACCCGAAGGGGCTTCCTAATGAGCGACGCCGTCCCCTACACCATTGCACCGCTCCGTGCGGAGGACATCGCCTCTGTGCTGGCGATAGAGCACCTTTCGTTTCCCACGCCCTGGTCGGCGCAGGGCTACGAGCAAGAATTGCGCAACTCGCTCGCCACCTATTGGGTGTTGCGCCCCGTGCCGCCCCGTGCGTGGGGCGGGGTGTTGCGTCGGCCGCCGCCGGTGATTGGCTATGTGGGGTATTGGCTGATTGCCGACGAACAGCACATTTCAACCATCGCCGTGCATCCCCAATGGCGACGGCGGCATTTGGGAGAGTGGTTGTTGTTGCATGCGATTGACGACGGCACCGCCCGCGGCGCAACGCTGGTCACGCTGGAAGTGCGCGTGGACAATGCGCCGGCGCAGGCGCTCTATCGCAAGTATGGCTTTGAGGTGGTGGGGCGGCGCAAGCGCTACTACCGCGATGGAACGGACGCCTTGCTGATGACTTTGTTTCACGCGAACAGCCCCGAAGTGCAAGCGGCGTTGGCAACGCGGCGGCGTCAATTGGCGCAGGAATTGGCGCGCCACACATTCACGCGGGAGATGTTCAATATCGCGCCCCACGTTTCAGAGGAAGGGGCGCACCATGAGCAGGGCGAGCAGACTGCCGGCGAGTGAAGCGAGCGCGTTGACGGCGTCGTTATTGCACCACGCCCACCCGCGTAGGTGTCGGGTGGGGGTTCCGCAGTGATGAAGACGGTGCTCGGTCTCTTCGCCACAGTGCGGACAGAAGAACACGCCTTGCAGCGTTGCGCCGAGCAGGCTATCAACCAGCGCGCCGCATGCCCCCACAACGCCCCCCAGAAGCGTCAACCACCCTGGCGCGAAGGGCACACGCACACCGCCCAGCAGTGCCAGCAGCGCCGCCGCAAACCCCAGCAAAAGCCCCGCGGTTGCCGACGCCAACAACCCTAACGGCGTGATACCGCCATTCGTGCCGGGGGGCACTTCACGCCCATCGAGGATGAAGCGCGGGGGGAGCGGGCTGAGCAAGCCAATCTCGGTTGCCCAGGTGTCGGCGGCGGCGGTTGCCAGCGTGCCCAGCGCCGCCATGCTCCATGCAGGGTGTGGCCAGCGTGCGTTGGCGAGCGCCCACAGGAGCAGCCAGCCCCCATTTGCCAGGACTTGCGCGGCGTCGCGGCGTGCGCCTTTCGCGGCATTGGGGGCAATGTCCGGGCGCAACCGCTGCCGCAGGAAGGAGAGCGCAGAACTGCTGACAAAGAAGACCACGACGAGCACCGCCCACGCCCAGCCGCCAAAGGCGAAAACGACCGCGCCGAGCAGCGTCGCGGCAAGAGCGCCGTCGCGTGTGAGTGCACCTTGCCGCAAAGCCGCCAGCGCAATGAGCGCGGCACACCCTGCCCCCAAGGCGATACGCCAGAGCAGCGGTTCAGGCCAGAGCATGGGCGCCATAGCGCGATTTACCGTCTGGTGTCTCGTTCACGAAGCAGGAAGAAGGCTTCTGCGGCGGCGAAGACCAGGAAGAGCGCAAGCGCCACAACACCGTTCAGGTTGCGCAGCAGTTGCAGGAGCGCGTAGCAGACCAGCAGAATGCCGACCCAAAGCCCCTGTCGCATGAGGCGCAAGGTTTGCAAAGAGCGGTGAAGGCGGCGGTGCAGCGCCCAACTGATGAGCGCGCCGACGGATGTCCCGTTGATGAGGAGCAGCCCCATCATCAGAATGATGTTGAAGGTTGTGGGGGGGCGGCTCCGCACGAGGGTGATGAGCAGGAGCCCGGAAGCAAGCCCCGCCAGCGCCATAGTTGTCAGCGCCAGCATGGGGCGCTGGTGCAAAGGTGGCGCGCCGCGTCGGCGTTCTCGTCGGTGCGTCATGGTTCAGACTGGTTGGTGGCGTTGTTTGGTGTGGGCGTGACGAGTTGGCGTTGGACGTACATGTACCAGCGGTCCAGCGTTTTGAAACGGTCGCCGGTTTGCCACAGTGGGGCGATTTGCACGTCGCGCAGGCGCTGGTCAACGCCGTAGGTGTAGACAGGGATGTAAAGCAAGATGGAAGGCACCTCGGCGGCAAAGACTTGCTGAAACTCGCTGTAAATGGCGCGCCGCGCATTTTGGTCGAGCGTGCGCCGCCCTTCTTCAAGCAATTCGTCGGCGCGCGGGTTGTTCCAGCCCGCCCAGTTTTGCCCATTCTCCGACATTTGGCTGGAATGCCAGAGCGAGTACAGGTCGGGGTCGGGGGGCACGTTGGTGAAGCGCAACAGCACGGCGTCGAACGAGCGCGGGCGCAGAAAATCTTCCGCCAACCCCGAAAACCCGACTTTCATCGGCACAGCGCGTACCCCAATCTCTTCCCATTGGCGGCTCATGGCTTCCACAAGCGCAATTTGGAGTGGGTTTTCCTGGTTGGTCAGCAATCCAAATTGCAGGGCAACGCCATCCTTGTCGCGCACGCCATCGCGGTCTGTGTCGCGCCAGCCGGCCTGGTTGAGCAGTTCGCGGGCTTTGGTGGGATTGTATTCATACGGCGGGATGGTGGGGTCGTATGCCCAGTGGGTGGGCATGTAGGGGCTGTGTGCAACAATCCCTTGCCCTTGCAACACCTCGTCAATGAGCGCCTGGCGGTCGAGCCCGTAGAGGAGCGCCTGGCGGACACGTGTGTCGGCAAAGTAGGGGCGGTCCAGGTTGAAGACGACCATAGTGTATTCCGCCAGGAGCGTGCTGTACAGGTTGAGCGTTTCATCCGCCAGCGCCTTGTCCAGGTCGCTGAGGGGCACCTCGGCAACGCCGAGCACTTCCTCCGCTTCATACGCGGGCAAAAGGGCTTCGGCGGCGGGGTAGAAGCGCAAAATGACCGATTCGAGATAGGGCAAGCGCCCACTGTCGAAGTAGCCGTAAAAATCGGTGTGCGGCGTGAGCACAATGCGGTCGGCTTGCACGTCGGCCACTTTCCAGGGGCCTGTGCCGACGGGGGCGCGGCTGAGCGATGTTTGCGGCATGGCGAAGATGTTGACGTTTTCAAGCAGGTGGCGGGGCACAATGGGCGTGGTGGTGAAGGAGAGGAAGGGCGCAAACGGTGCGGGAAGGGTAAAGCGCACGGTGAGCGGATCAACCACTTCGACTTGAATATCGCGCCACTGCTCAACCAAATCCATGCGCCCACCGGCGGCGGCAAAATCGGGATGCTGGATGGTGGTAATGGTGAAGGCGACGTCGTCAGCGGTGAAGGGCGCGCCGTCGTGCCAGAAGATGTCGTCGCGCAGGGAGAAGGTGTAGGTGAGGCCGTCTTCGCTGATCTCCCAGGAGCGTGCCATATCGGGCAAGATTTGCCCGTTTTCGGCAACCTGCGTGAGCCCGCGGAACACAAGCGCGCCGATGTCGCGGTCGGTTTGTGTTTGGAAGAAGAGCGGGTTGAGGTTGCCGGGCGCGCCGACGACGCCTTCGGTGTAGGCGCCGCCTGGTTGCGGCACAAATGTGATTTGTACGCGGTCAGCCGCCGCCAGGAGCGTGATGAAGAGCGCCGCGACACCAAGGACCGCAATGAGAATTTGCCAGCGCAAATGTTGAATCATTGGGTTGGCACACCCCTTTTTGACATAAAAAGCACGCGCCCGAAGGCGCGCGCCGGGCAATCACTTCTGCCGCATTTAACTGGACAGCAACACAGCCAGCATGTCGAGCGCCAGGAAGAGAACAGCCAGCACAATCGTCAGGTTGAAAATGGTCTTTTCAACACCACGGCGCGTTTTGTAGACACCGGGGTCGCTGCCAAAAATGCCGCCAAGTCCGGAGCCCTTGGCTTGCATCAACACAACGACGATCAACCCAATGGAAACGAGTAATAATGCGATGTAAATTGCCGTCAGCACGGAACCTTCCTCCTTCAACCATACCCTCAGGGTTGGGCTGGATTATATGCAGATGAAAGGCAACGCCAAATGCTTCTCTTGTTCAGCGCAAAACCCGCTCATAGACCGATGTGATGAAGCGGGCGGCTTGGTCCCAGGAGAAGCGTTCTTGCACGCGCCGCCGGAGCGCATTGCCCAGGATAGGCCATTCATGGGGTGTCTCCAAGAGGTCGAGCAGCGCGCGCGCAAACGATTCCGCCGAGAATGGTTCGGCATAGACGCCCCACTCGCCCAAATATTCGCGGCTAACGGGCGTATCAAAAGCGACGGTTGGCAGAGCTGTTGCCATGTAGTTGAGCAATTTGCCGCTGCCTTCGGTGGCGCTCATCTTTGGCGCAACAGCAATGTCGCCAATGCGCAAATAGCGCGGTGCGTCTTCGTAGGGCATACGCCCTGTGAAGGTCACATGCTCCTGGATACCCAACGCATGGGCGCGCTGGCGATAAAGCGGTTCGTTGGGGTAGCCCATAATCAGGAAATGGACGTCGCGCCGTTCGTGCAGGATGCGTTGAGCCGCTTCCAGAAGCAGGCCGGTACCCTGGTATTCCGCCAGCAGCCCAAGATAGGTGATGACAATGCGGTCGGCGGGAATGCCCAGGCGCTGTTTGAGCGTTTTTATCTCGTCAGCGTCTTCTTTGGTGCGTGGGCGGAAGATGTCGGTGTTGACGCAATCGGGTACGGGGTAGATGCGGTTGGCGGGAACGCCAAAGGTGTGAATGAGCAGGTCGGCGGCATTGTGTGAGCTGGTGAGAATGGCGTCAGGTTGATGGTCAATCCACTTTTCGAGTTGCCAGAGCAGGCGGTAGAACGGGCTGTTGCGTTTCAGGAAGCCGTGGTCAATCATTTCGGCCGTCATACTGCCCTGAAAGTCGAAGATGAGCGGCAAACGGCGCACGCGCGCCAGGACGGAGCCGATGAGCGCCCCTTCGTGCAGATGGGCGTGAATGAGCGTGGGGGTGTTGGCAAAAACTTCATGCAATGATGTGAGCCCGAGCAGGGCGTCGAGGTAGATTTTGTGTTTGGATGAGCCTACCACTACGCGGTAGTTGAAGGGAACACCGGGCGAGCGCCGCACAGTCAAGCCGCCGATGTCGCGCCCGTTGGGGTAGGCGAGGATGCGAATGGTGTGCCCCAGGGCGCGCAAGGCGATGGCTTCTTCGTAGATGCGCACATGGCACCCATAATCGGCGAAGAACATGGTGGGCGCCAGCATGAGAATTTGATGGGTAGTGGTAGGCGTTTTATGCGGTTGGAGCGACGTTGCGTGTGATGGTTCAGACTCGGTTTTGGAAAGGGCTTCGGACGTCGGGCGTATCCTGGAAGCCATGTGTACACGTCCTTATGCATGTTCGACAGGCTTGAAAGCGTTGGCGATTATAGGGGAGAGATGGGTTTGGTTCAAATTGGGTTGGCGAGAAATGGTGTGCGGCGCACTTGTCAGGTGCGCCGCACGTGAGAGCCCTGGTTGCGGTGGCATTGCGCGGGGCTATGGCTGTCTGTTTTGTGGCGAGAGGTGTTGGAGTCGGCGAAGGATTTGCTTCAATTCTTCGCGCAATGTGGCGGACTGCTGCCGGAATGCCTGTTCACCAATCTCGCGGGCTTCGTAGCGGTCTTCCAGGTCGGCGAGTTGTTGCACCAGCGTATCGCGGCGTGCAATGAGCGCCGGATAGGTCTCTTCTGTGGCAGTGGCGGGCGTTCGCCAGGCGTACACCCCGACGCCGAGCAGTGCCAACGCCAGCACAACCAGTCCTGTCCAGGCGGGCAGGCGCTCACTGAGCGGGCGCGTCTCTTCTGGTGCAGCAATGGGTTCGAGTGTGGGGCTTTGGGGCAGTGTGGATGGGTCGGGCAAGCCTTGCAGAACGAGTTGCACGCCCGACGTGGCAAGCGCGTCGTCGGCGACAAAGTTTTGGTACGTGGTACCGTCTGACGTTTGCAAGGGGTCTTCTGGTGAGAAGCCTTCGATTGTTGTGGTTTGCCCCAAATCCACCACCAAGACGCGCATGTTGGGCACGTTGCCCGGCAGTGGGATGGTCAGGCGCTGTTCGGGGGCGGCGTAGGGCAGGACGTAGGAAAGCACGAGCGGCGTTTCACCCGGCGGCAGGGTCATCCGCACGCGCACGCCGTCGGGGGTGACCTCGGCGGCTTCTTGCAGCGTTTGTTCTTGGAACGTGAGCCCTTGGGCGTTGCTCGGAAGTGGAATAAAGAACCCGCCTTCGCTTTGGTCAGCGACCAGCAGGCGGTCGGTGGGGTTGTTCAACGCGTAGAGCGCCCCCACAATCCAATGACCGTCGCTCACATCGAGAATCATATTGACGCGCTGGACGTCAACGACCGACCAATCGCGTGAGGGGGCGTAAATCGTGATGTGGGTTGTCAGCGCGGTTTCGCCTTCGGCGAATTGCAGCAACTCGCTGAAATAGGGTTGTCCTTCGTAGGTGACGCGCACCAGATAGACATGTTGGGGGGCGGTGTCAAGCCCCTCAAAACGGACGCTCCCATCGGCGTTGAGTGGCGCGGAGGTGATGACGGGCGGCCCTTGCCCGTTTGGCAGGAACAGGAGTTCCGCTTCAAGATTTTCGGGCAGCGCAACATCAGCGGTGCCCATCAGTACGTTGACCTCAATCACTCCATCACCTTCTTGAGCAGACGCAGCCAGTGGAACGACCAGCGCCAACAGCACGGCGAGCAGGATGAAACGTGTCTTGTTGAGTTTGTCTAGACGCATTTGTCTCTCGGCTCCGTTTCGTTCTATGTGTTTCCAGGTGAAAAGATACCCCGCTCTTGAAAAGGGACAAAGAAGAGAGGCGAGAGCGCGGCAACACGTGGGGCTTTCTGCGCTCTGCGCTGGCATGTTTGCCTTGCAGTATCCTCTTCGTACTATTCCCACACTGGCACATCAACCCAACCAATCAAGGACACCGCCATGCAACAGACTCCCCAGCGAACCTGGCTTGGTGCATTGTGTGTCATCAGCGCGGCGCTTTTTTGGGGCACGTTGGGGCCCATCATGCACATTTTGCAGCGTGATACGGCGCTCACCGCCATTGACATCAGTTTTCTGCGGGCGCTCATGGGCGGGCTGACGCTCCTGGTTGTTGCCCGTGTGTGGCGGCCGTCCTGGCTCCATGTCGCCCGGCGCGACCTTCCCTTTTTTGCAGCATACGGGTTTCTCAGCGTGGCGGCGTTTTTCGTGCTCTATGCGACGTCGGTGCACATCAACCCTGTGCCTGTGGCGGTGGTGTTGTTGTACACAGCGCCGGCATTCGTGGCGGTGGCGTCGTGGCGTTTGTTCGGGGAACCGATGAGCCGCGCGAAGGTGGCAGCGTTGGTATTCGTGTTGCTTGGCTCCACGTTGGTGGCGGGGCTCTGGTCGGCGACGGCGCGCCATGTGACACTCTTGGGCTTGCTGGTCGGGGTGGGAAGCGCGGCGACGTATGCGACGTTGGGGCTGTTTGGGCGGGTGGCGTTGCGCCGTTACGAAGCCACCACGGCGATGATGTTCGCCTTTCTGTTTGGCGCGCTCTTTCTGACGCCGATTGTCGCGCGTGATGCGCCGGCGATTCTTGCGGCCTTTCGCACACATGGCGTGTTGATTCTCATCATGGGGCTGATACCGACCGCCGCCAGTTATGTACTCTACACGCTGGGGCTCAAATGGCTCTTGCCTGGGCAAGCCAGCATTCTGGCGACCATTGAGCCTGTGGTTGGGACGGTGCTGGCGTGGCTTTGGTTGGGGCAGCGCATTGATGCGCTTCAGATTCTGGGCGGGGTGTGTATTTTGGGGAGCGTGCTGATTTTGCAGCGCGACATCGAGACCACGGCTGAGGCGGCATAGAAAAAGCGGCGCATAAGCCCATGCGCCGCTTGATTGCCAAAACCGCCTGCTATTGCTGTTGTTGCGCCAACCAGGCAAACACGTTGTCGTATTGCCCGGATGCTCGCCAGAAGACCCAGCCAATCGCCCCCCCATCAATTGCGCCGTCTACCTGGGCTTGCAACATTGGCCCTTCATACGAGTATTGCCCCCAGGGGTACGCTTGCAACCAGGGGCGCACAGGGACGAAACTGCGCGCCACCGCCTGGCTTGTCGCGCGGTAGAGCACGTCGTAGGGCTGGCCGGTGGGGTTTTCCACCCCCATGTTGCCGGGCGCATAGGTTGATGGGTAGGTCATCGGGCAGAAAATATCCAGCCAGCGCGTCATTTCTTCCACAATTTGCCCAATGTTCATATCGTGGGTGGGTGGTACAGCAGGCACCAGCCCAAACACATCGCCACTCAGTAGCGCCGGCGTGGGGTCAACAGCATGCTTGACGACCGCCAAAAACGAGCGAATGGCGTTCACGCGATGCTGTTGGTCAATCTCGCGCCCCCATGCGATTTCACCCAGATTGCCGTCGGTCGGGAAGCGAATGTAGTCGAGGTTGATTTCGTCGAAGCCCATTTCGGCCAGTTCGCGCGCCAGCGTGGTGGTGTAGGTCCAGTTTTCGGGGCGGGCGGGGTCAACCCACCCCAACCCCTCACGGTCAATCCAGACACTCCCATCGACACGGCGCACCGCCAGGTCGGGGAAGGCGTGGGCGCGCAAATCATCCTTGAAGACCACAACCCGCGCGACAGTGTAGAAGCCGCGTTCTTTCATCAACTGCAAGGCTTCTTCCAACGGCACAGTGGGGTATCCTTCGACCATGGAAGCCGCCGCGTCGGGGTGTTGGCTTTGCCAGGCGAGCCATGCGCGGTCGCCTTTGGCGTCCAGGACGATGGTGTTGATGCCAAGCGCTTGGGCGCGGTCGAGCAGGTCAATCAGCCGCTCGCGCGGACCGCCGAGGAAATTGTATGAGACGTAAATCCCGCGGGCGAAAAACGGTTCCAGCGCCACCGCGCCGCTCGGCCATTCGTCGAGTACCACTCGTTGGTGCCCCCCATGCTTCACGATGAAGGGCGGGCGTGCGCCTTCGGGCAGATACACATTCCCATTCAGGTCGCTATAGGCCACGAAACGCCCGTCCGTCACCACCGCCCGTGAAAGCGGCTGCCCTGAGTTGCGGTCAACAATTTGCATGTGGCGCGTAGTGGGGTGCAAACGCACTTCGTTCGATGTGATGATGTCGGCCGTGGAGAGGACGCGTGGCGTATAACCGGGCGCCAGCGCCAAAATGCGCCGACTTGCAAGGGGCAAGGGCAAGCGCACACCCCCCGCGTTGCTCAGAGCAACGTGCGGGCCGCTCCATACCGCGGCGGCGTGAAGCGGTGCGCCGGTTTCAGCGTCATACAGGCGAATTTCAATTGTGCGCGCGGGTGTGGGCGCTCTTTCATCCGCCGCGACCGCGCCGGTTGAAAGCAGAAACAATCCAATCAGCCCAAGCAAAATGCGACGGAGTGCCATAGATGTTGTTCCTCTTTGGGGTCAGGTTTGAGTATGCGGGCGATACTATAACCAGCCTGCAATGGCAGACAAGCCGTTGGCGTCATATGCAAACGGGGCGGCAATGCGCCGCCCCGTTCTTACGAGCGCATGGCGCTTTCGAGAATTTTTTCGCGCGGTGTGCGGAGCAGGCGCAACCCATTGGCAACCACGATGAGTGTACTGCCTTCATGACCGACGACACCCAGCGGCAAGGGCAGGTTCACCAGAAAGACGGACGCGATGAGCACGAGGATGACCGCCAGGCTGAATGCAATGTTTTGCCACACAATTCGCCGTGCGCGCCGCGCCAGCCCGATGAGATAGGGCAGTTTGGTCAGGTCGTCGCTCATGAGTACCACGTCGGCGGTTTCCAGCGCGACGTCTGTACCGGCGGCGCCCATGGCAATCCCCAGGTGGCTGACAGCCATGGCGGGCGCGTCGTTGACGCCGTCGCCAACCATGGCAACGTGGCTTTCCTGCGCCAGGCGTTCCACCAATGCCACCTTGTCTTGCGGCAACAGTTCGGCGTACACTTCGACAATGCCTAACTCGCGGGCGACGGCTTGGGCAACGCGCCGCGAATCGCCCGTGAGCATCACAATGCGTTTGACGCCCATCGCGCGGAGTGTCTCAATGGTAGTGCGGGCGTCTTCACGAATGGTGTCCGCGAGCGCAATCAACCCCACGGGGTGCCCATCCACGCTCACATAGACCACGGTGTTGCCTGCTTGTTCCAGTCGGCGGGCTTCCAGTTGCAGCGGCATGGGCCAGAGTTCGCCGAATTCGTCCGCCATTTTGCGGTTGCCAATGCGAATTTGGCGCCCTTCGACTTCCGCCACTACGCCTTTGCCCACGACGGCTTGCGTCTCTTCGGGGTCGGCAAGCGGCAGCCCTTCGGCGTGCGCCGCTTCCACAATGGCTTCGCCCAAGGGGTGCTCCGAGTAGCGTTCGGCACTCGCCGCCAGGCGCAAAATCTCTTCGCGGGGCAGTGCCAGCGGTGCATCCACGCCTTTGGGCTGCAACTGGGCGAGCAATGTTTCATCAAACCAGGCGTCGCCCAGCACGTCCGCCGCCGGCACAACGCTGGTGACACGGGGGCGGCCATAAGTGAGTGTGCCCGTTTTGTCGAAGGCAACGGCGTCGAGCGTAGCGGCTTGTTCCAGGTATGCGCCGCCTTTGAAGAGAATGCCGTTGCGGGCGGCGTTGGCGATGGCTGAAAGGATAGACGCGGGTGTGCTAATCACAAGAGCGCACGGCGAGGCGACCACGAGGAAGGTCATCGCGCGGTAGAACGTTGTATCGAATGGTCGCCCCAGAATGAGGGTGGGGACGGCAATGAGCGCCAGTGTGATGAGCACCACACCTGTGGCGTAGCGTGGCTCAAATTCTTCCAGAAAGCGTTGCGTGGGGGCTTTGCGGGTTTGCGCCTGTTCGACCATCTGGATGATTTTGGCCAATGTCGTGTCTTCGGCGCGTCGTGTCACGCGAATTTCAAGCACGCCTTGGCCGTTGAGCGTTCCCGCAAAGACTTCATCGCCGATTTCTTTGGTCACGGGAATGCTTTCGCCGGTGATGGGCGATTGGTCAACGACCGACGTCCCTTCGATGACCGTACCGTCAATGGGGATACGCTCGCCCGGCTTGACAATGACGATATCGTCAATACGCAAGTGCTCGATGGGGACCAGTTCTTCGCGCCCATCGGGGCGGCGTACCAACGCCTCGGCGGGGCGCAGGTCCATGAGCGCCCGAATGGCTTTGCGGCTGCGGTCGAGCGCGTAACTTTGCAGCGTGTTGCTGAGCGAAAAGAGGAACAAGAGTGTGGCGCCCTCCGCCCATTCACCAATTGACGCCGCGCCGAGGGCGGCTAAGACCATCAGAAAATCAACATTCAGTTCCAGGCGGCGCAGGGCTTTCAGCCCTTCGATAGTGCCGAAGAAACCGCCGCTGATGTACGCGATGATGTAAAGCACCAATTGCGGTGTGCCGCTCAACAGCCCTATTTGCCCGCCGCCCCACGCCACCGCCAAAGAGAGCGTACAGATGGCGGTCAACGCCACCTCCAGCGGATTGACGCCCTCTGGCGCATCGGCTTCTTCCGACGGTTCAGGTTCCGGGGTAGAGGGGGTGGGGCTTTGTTCTTCGTCCCGGCGTTCGTGTTCAAGCATCTTTGTGGTCATTGTCTGCCTCCTGATTGGCTGCTTGGCAGGTTGGGCAACGTCCATGCACGTCGAAAATGTGCCCATGCACTTCGTACCCGGATTGTTCTTCAATCATGCGCCGCCATGTGGCGCTTTCAGGGATGTGGATGTCCTCGATACGCCCACAGACGTCGCAAATCAGGTTGATGTGGGCGTCGGTGTGTGTGTCGTAGCGCACCACGCCGCCAGTGTCGAAGGCGCGCAACAATCCCAACTGCGTGAAGAGGTCGAGCGTGTTGTAGACGGTCGCCAACCCCAGGGTGGGGTGTTCAGCATGAATGCGAGCATAGACGTCTTGCGCTGTTGGGTGTCCCCGCATGGCGCGCACCGTGCGCCATACCAGCAGGCGCTGGGGGGTAACGCGCATGTTGGCGGCTTGTAGGCGCTGGATGAGTTCTTGGTCCTCGGCTGTTGGTGTCATCAATTTCCCTCCTTAGTTATCAATAATCATTCTAAACTAAAAATATATTTTGACAAATAGCGTTTATTGATGGCGCTGGCAAAGAGATGGCGCATGGTTGATTGGGCTCGCTTGCGGCAAAGACTTTCGATGTCGTCGGGTGTCGGTATAATCAAATCTCACCAAACAGGGTGCAGAAGAAAGGTGCTCCATGTCCGCTGTTGTGGTATTTCGCAATGTTTCCAAACGTTTTTGGCTTGATCGTTCTGCCGGGCGTACCTGGCAGGAACGGTTTATTGCGTTGGTGCGGCGACATCGCCAGCCACGCGAGCAATTTTGGGCGTTGCGCGATGTGTCGTTTGCCATTGAGCAAGGTTCGATGGTGGGCTTGATTGGACCAAATGGCAGTGGCAAAAGCACCACGCTCAAACTCATGACGGGGATTTTGGAACCGACGCACGGTGTAGTGGAAGTCAATGGCCGTATAGCGGCGTTGCTCGAACTGGGGACGGGGTTTCACCCTGAAATGACGGGGCGCGAAAATGTCTTTTTGAATGGCGCTTTGTTTGGGTTTTCTCGAGATGAAATGCGCAAGCGTCTTGATGATATTGTTGCTTTTGCTGAATTGGAACAATTCATTGATATGCCCGTTAAGCATTATTCCAGTGGGATGTTTGTACGGTTGGCGTTTGCCGTGGCGGTCTTCCTCGACCCCGAGATTTTGGTGGTGGATGAAGTGCTGGCGGTAGGCGATGCAGCGTTTCAACACAAATGCCTCGACCATATTGCCCGCTTGCGTCGTAAGGGAACTACCATTGTGTTGGTCACGCATGATTTGAATGCTGTGGAAACGATGTGTGATCGGGTCATTTGGTTTGAAAAGGGGCAGGTTGTGGCGGATGGTGCCGCGCATCAAGTGGTGCGTGACTATCTCGCGGCTGTTGCCGCCAGGGATGAGACGTTGCGCAGCGTACAAACCCCTTCGGGTGCCTCGGATGGGCAGCGCTGGGGGACTGGCCGCATCACCATTGAGGCGGTTGAGTTGCTGGATGGTTCGGGGCAGGCGCGTCATGTGTTTTTCACCGGCGAACCGATGACGATTCGGCTTGTGTACGTGGCGCACGAGCCCATTCAGTCGCCCGTTTTTGGGTTGGCAATTCACCATCAGAACGGGGCGCATGTTTGTGGCCCAAACACCTTCTTTGGTGGATTAGACCTCGGTGTCGTTGAAGGGCGTGGCGCGGTGGAGTATGTCATTCCATCGTTGCCCTTGCTTGAAGGTGGGTATGTGCTCTCGGTCTCAGCGCACACGCGCGACGATAGCGAAATGTTCGATTATCATGATCGTTTGTACACATTTCGGGTGGCACGTGGCGACCATCGCGAACGGTTTGGCCTGGTGACGCTGGGGGGAACGTGGGCACACAACACAGAGCTCGCGGTCAGTACGGAGGAACATTCATCGTATGCCTGACACTTCCCCTCACGTCCTGATGCTCGCCAACGATATTGTAGCGCCACGTATGGCGGGGCCTGGTATTCGCGCGTGGGAATTGGCGCGCACGTTGGCCGCACATACAACGGTCACGTTGCTTGCGCCACTGGCTGAGCCTCCCGTACCACCACCACCTTCTTTGCACGTAGCAAGCGTGCCTTTCGGCGATGATACCGCCTTGCATCCCTTCGTTGCCGCCGCTGATGTCGTCGTCTGTGATGCGTTTGGGTTTCAACGCATAGCCGACATTTTGCCGGAGCGAACCGCGCTTGTGGCAGACGCCTACGACCCTTTCTTGCTTGAAAACCTGGAATGGTGGCGCACGCATGCTCTGGATGTCCGTCAGCGCCGTATGCGCGAAGATGTCTCACTGTTGGCGCGCCTTTTCCAACGCGCTGACTTCATCATCTGCGCGAGCGAGCGCCAGCGCGATTTCTGGTTGGGCATGTTGGCGGCTTGGGGGCGATTGACCCCCACACTTTACGAAAATGACCCCACATTGCGCACATTTGTTGCGCTTGTGCCCTTTGGTTTGCCGGATGAACCGCCCCCGCCCGCATCGCGCCCATTTCTGCGGGGTGTTCACCCGGCTGTTGACGCCCGGTCGCGTGTGATTGTGTGGGGTGGCGGTGTGTGGGAATGGCTTGACCCCTTTACAGCCATTCGCGCCGTGGCGTTGCTCCGTGAGCAGCTGCCCAACGTGCGGTTGGTCTTTCCGGGCATGCGTCATCCCAATCCGGCCGTGCCTGAATCACGGGCGTTGCAAGCAGCGCAACAGTTGGCGGCTGAGTTGGGCTTGCTCGATACGCATGTCCTCTTCGTCGAACAATGGGTGCCTTATACCGCGCGTGCTGCCTATTTGCTGGAAGCCGATGTGGGGCTTTCCCTCCATCGTCCTCATATCGAGACCCATTTTGCCTTCCGCACCCGTCTTCTGGATTACATTTGGGCTGGCTTGCCCATGGTGGTCAGCAGCGGTGACGCTTTGTCCGAGCACATTGCGGCATGGGGGCTGGGCGAAGTGGTTCCACCGGAGGATGAAAACGCATTGGCTGAAGCTTTACTGCGTGTGTTGCAACATCCTCAAGAGGAGCGCCGCCGCCGTGCAGAAGGATTTGCCCAGGCGCGCGAGGCGTTGCGGTGGTCACGTGTGGCGCAGCCGTTGATTGCGTTTTGTCGTGCGCCGCGCCGTGCGCCCCCGCCTTTGTGGCGTTTGACGCCGGTTGAAGAAGCGAAACCAGCCGCGCAGAAATCGGTGTGGAAACAGTGGTGGAAGAAATGGCGATGAACGCAAATCGTGTCTCTGTCATTGTTCCGCTTTGGAATGGCGCTGCATTTATTGGCGACTGCTTGAAGCATCTCGCGGCGCAAACCATCGCCGAGCAGATTGAAATACTTGTTGTGGATGATGCTTCGACCGATGAGGGCGCGGCGTTGGTGGAAACATCGTTCCCCCATGTGCGGCTTCTTCGGCGACCGGTGAACGGCGGTTTTGCAGCGGCGTGCAACACCGGCTTGCAGGCGGCAAGTGGCGACGTGTTGGTGCTCCTCAATCAGGATGTGTTGCTGGCGCCTGATGCGATTGAACGGCTCGTTGCGGCATTGAATGTGCCTGAGCGAGGTGTTGTCGGCGGCAAATTGCGCTACCCCGACGGACGTTTACAGCATGCGGGCGGTTATCTGCTCTGGCCACAGGCGTTTGGTATGCATGACGGCGTGGGCGAACCTGATGAAGGCCAATACGACACGCCGCGTGAGGTTGAATTTCTGACGGGGGCGTTGTTGGCGGTGCGGCGCAATGTGTTTGAACGTGTCGGTGGGTTGGATGAAGGCTTTTACCCTGCCTACTATGAGGATGTTGATTGGTGTTTTCGTATTCGCGCCGCTGGGTATCGCGTTTGGTATGCACCTGATGTTGTAGGAACGCACCAGGAAGGGAGCGCATTGCGTCGCGCTTCTCACCGCGAGATTGCGTATCACCGGGGGCGTTGGCGATTTTTGTTGAAACATATGCCGCCGGCACGCTTGTTGGCCGAGACCATGCCAGCGGAAATGGCGGATGCACAATTGTGGCAGAACCAGCATACGCCCTATGCTCTGCAACAAGCATGGCTGGCCGCTATGGTGCAGGCGGCTACCCTCTTGCGGCGGCAGTGGCAAGCCGACGAGCAGACCGTTTTTGATGTGGTGCGGGCTTTACAGCTCCTTGCCAATCAGGCGTGGCAGGCGGAGCAATCGTTTCGCTTCATGCTGCCGCAAGAGCCGCCGAGATTGGCTTTGCCGCGCCCTGAGTGGTCGCCGTCTCGTTGGAAACGCCTACGGCAACGCTTGCGTTGGTGGATTTATACGCACTTGTGGCGGTATGAACATGAGCAGCTGATTTCGCAGCAAAACGCCATCAATGCTGAGTTGCAACAAGCCGTTAAGTGGATGCAGGTTGAGTTAGCGAGCGTGCGGCAGGCACTCTCCTGGTTAGCTCACGATATCGCCTATTCTGCACAGGGTGAGGAGGAATCTCATGAGTGAACAAGAGCCGCTTTTTGTGGTGCAAGATCCCGAGATAGACGTGGATGCAATCATGCAAACGATTCGCCAGCGTATCGCGGAGCGACGAGCGGCGCTGGGCGAACCGCAACAGCAGTTTCCCACGTTTGATGACATGGGCATGCCCGAAGAGCCTGACGATATTCCACATGATGCCAATCTCTACCACCATTTGCGTTTGCTGAATGCACTCTATTTTGAGTTTCCATTGGATCCTGTGCTGGCTTCTTCCCCATCAACGCGCATTCCTCTTTTAGGCCCATTGTGGGCGCGTCTGCGGCGTGAAGCGCACAATTTGGTATTGTTCTACGTGGGCCGTGTCATAGGACACCAAATTCAAATCAATCGTCATATTGTGGGGGTGCTCAATCGTCTGGTAGCGGAAAACGTGGCCTTGCGGCGGCAGGTGCAGGAGATGGAAGCGCGTTTGGAGGCGCTCGAGGCGCAAGGAGAGGCGTCTGGTGAAGCATGAGCAGATGGACATGAGAACAGACCTGCGTGTGGCTGTTATTGTGCCGCGCTATGGCGCGCACATTGTGGGTGGTGCTGAATCACAAGCGCGCGGTTTTGCTGAAGCGTGTGCGCGGCGTGGTTGGCACATCGAAGTTTGGACGACGTGTGCAGAAGACCACTACACATGGGAAAACAGCCTGCCTGCTGGACGCACGGTCGAAAATGACGTCATCGTGCACCGCTTTCCCATCACGCATTGGGCCCCCGAAAAGCGGGCGCATGCCGATGTGCGCATGGCCACATGGGGGCGTGTCCCTGAGCATATAGCGTGGGATTGGCTCGACGCTGGGGCGCATAGTGCGCCGCTGTATGCACACATCATGCAGCATGCAGATCATTTCGATGCGCTTGTTGCGTTGCCATATGCCATGGCGTTGACTCATTTTGCGGCATGGTCGGCTCCACACAAAGTTATCGTCTGGCCATGTTTACATAACGAACCGTATGCGTATATGCTTCCCACCCGTTTGCTGTTGGAGAATGTTTATGGGGTCATGTTGAATTCTCCGGAAGAGGCGGATTTGCTGACAACGCTTTTGCGCTATACGCCTCAACGGATGGCTGTATTGGGGGAAGGGGTTGTCTTGCCATCACCTTC
Source organism: Ardenticatena maritima (assembly GCF_001306175.1). NCBI lineage: Bacteria > Bacillati > Chloroflexota > Ardenticatenia > Ardenticatenales > Ardenticatenaceae > Ardenticatena > Ardenticatena maritima. Next base: position 316,344 of record NZ_LGKN01000006.1, on the reverse strand, counting down.
TCGGGCTGATGACAACACCTATCATGACCTACTCTATGTTGGCAGGTTCGAGGAAGGGAAAAACTTGCCCCTGCTTTATCTCTATGTTCGCCGCTATGTCGAACAAGGCGGGGATTTGCGCCTGCATCTTGTCGGCAAAGGTCCCTATACGCCCCCTCAACACCCGGCTTTTGTGGTGCGCGGTTTTGTCTCTGAAGAGGAAAAAGCCGCCGCGTATGCAGGCGCGCTTGCTTTGTGCCAGCCTTCTTTGAATGAAAGTTTTTCCCTCACCATCATGGAATCATGGCTTGCGGGACGCCCGGTGTTAGTACATGGCGATTGTGCCGTCACGGTGGGGCATGTGCGCCGCGCACAAGGGGGGCTGTGGTTCCGCACCTACGACGAGTTTGTGGGGGCGATCGAATGGCTCCGCGCGCATCCCGAAGAAGCCGCCCGCATGGGACGCAATGGGCGCGAGTATGTGCAACGTAACTATACCTGGGATGTTGTGGTGGAGCGTTTTGAGCGTATTCTGCGTGCCTGGAAGCAACAATCTTCTTCTGGGGAGCAGCTGCAATGAGTGTGCGCGTTTTGCATCAATGTCTGGCGGGGGCGGCTCCGGGGGATGCGATTACCGACCAGGCGTTTCTCATCCAGCGCTGGCTGCGCCAGGCCGGTATTCACTCGGATATTTTCGCCGAGAGTGTGCATCCGCTGCTCGAAAACCAGGTGCGTTCTGTGGTACAACTGCGGCGTGAGGAAGCGCAGGAAGGCATTATGTACCACCATGGCATCGGCACAGAAATTGCAGAGACCTTATGCGCGTGGAACGTGCCCCTTTTCATGGTTTATCACAACATCACACCACCCGCGTTTGTACGCACATTCGACCCCCGCCTGGCAGCGCAACTGGAGCAAGGGCGTGCGCAATTGCACACGTTGCGCGCTCACACCGTTCTCGCCGTCGCCGACTCCGCCTACAACGAGCGCGAACTGCGCGAGGCCGGGTATGAACAGACCGACGTTTTGCCCATCGTGTTGCATGCTGAACCCTACGACCAGCCAATCAACCCCGACCTTGCTCGCGGCCTGCGTGAGCGTGGTCCCAATCTTCTCTTTGTGGGGCGGCTGGTGCCCAACAAGCGCCAGGATGACCTCATCAAACTACTCTGGTTCTACAAGCGCATTCGCCCCCAGGCGCGGCTTATCCTCGTTGGTTCATCCTGGTTGCCCACCTACAGCCAATGGTTGCGTGGGCTGGCGTTCGACGTTGGCTTGGGGGATTCGGTCTGGTTCACTGAACATGTGCCCGAGCGGGATTTGGTTACCTTCTACCGCAGCGCCGATGTCTATGTGTCGATGAGCGAGCACGAAGGCTTTGGCAAGCCCTTCATCGAAAGCATGTATTGCGGATTGCCCATCGTGGCGTATGCCGCCGCCGCCGTGCCTGACACTGTCGGCGATGCGGGCATTCTCTTCACCCGCAAGGACTTTGAAGCCGTGGCGGAACTCATTGACGTTGTGGTGCATGACACGGCTTTGCGCGAACGCCTGATTCAGAATGGACGGCGGCGCGTTCAGCGGATGTTGGAACCGGCTGTGCGGCAGCGTTTCATGGAATTTTTGGAGCGGTTCACCTACCTGCGGCAACGCAGTGCCTCTTCGCAACCCTGAAAGGCTGTGATGTTGTTTACTTTGCTTTGAAAAAATCCTGCTTCGGCGTACCATACGAACACAGACGAGCCAGAGCCGAGGAGGATGAGCCATGTCCCTGTACGAGCCAACCCAACACCCGGGACGCCAGGCGTTGCAGCAGTGGGAAGCCGCCAAACCACGCAACTACTACACCAGCGACACGAGTTTTCAGCGTTGGCTGCGCCTTTATTTGGGCGAAACGCTTGACGCCCACGAAGAGGCGTTCAGTGCGTTTGGCGAAACCGTGGCCACGGTGATTGGGCCTTTGCTGAAAGTCAACGAACAGCGCGAGAACTTGCCCCGCCTGGAACGCTACACCCACATTGGTGAACGGTGTGAAGCGGTGCAGTTCCACCCCAACTACCACGAAGCCGGCCGTCACATCTGGCGCAGTGGTATCCTTGCCGTCCAGCGCGACCCCGGTCGGCTTTTTGAGCAGGCGGCGTTGTTCTACCTGCTCACCCACGAAGGCGAAGGTGGGCATGCCTGCCCCATTGCCTGCACAGCGGGGCTTATCCGCGCTTTGCAACAGCACGGGAGCGACGACCTCAAAGCGCGCTACTTGCCCCCCTTGCTCGAACGTGATTACGACCGCGCACACCGTGGCGCGCAGTTCCTCACCGAAATTCAGGGGGGCTCCGATGTAGGGGCGAACATCGTGCGCGCCGAGCCGGCTGTCGAGTACCCCGGCGCGTGGCGTATTACCGGCGAAAAATGGTTCTGCAGCGTGATTGACGCTGACCAGTTTTTGATGACCGCGCGTCCAGTGGGAGCGCCGGCCGGCACAAAGGGGCTGGGCTGTTTCCTCGTGCCGCGCCGTTTGCCCGATGGCTCGCTCAACCGCTTCTTTGTGCGTCGTCTGAAAGACAAACTTGGTACGCGGCTCATGGCCAGCGCCGAAACCGACTTCGACGGCGCGCTGGCGTGGCCTATTGGTGAGTTGTCGCAGGGCTTCAAAATTGCCGTGGGGCTGGTGCTCAACACCTCGCGCTGGATGAACGCGCTCGCATGTGCGGGAATCATGCGGCGCGCCTTCATCGAAGCCGATACCTTTGCGACGTACCGCGAAGCCTTTGGTGCGCCTATCCGCCGCTACCCCATGGTGCAGGAAAACCTCGCTTTTATCCGCGTCCTGACCGAAGCGGCGTTAGCGTCTACCCTGGCGTTGACGGCCATCTTCAACCGCCTGGACGATGGTTTAGCCACGCCTGCCGATAAAGCCGTGTTCCGCTTTTTGGTGAATGCCAACAAGTACATCACCGCCGTTGACGCCAGTGAAGCCGTCCACCGCGCGATTGATGTGCTGGGCGGCAACGGCGCGATTGAAGACTTCTCGATCTTGCCGCGCCTCTACCGCGACCAGGTGGTGCTTGAAAACTGGGAAGGCACGCCGAACGTGTTGGCGCTGCAAGTCATGCGCGACCTGGCGCGGCTCAATCTGGTTGAACCGGTAGTCGCGACGTTGCGCGCCTGGTTGGCTGAAGTCAATGCCCCCGCACTGGCAGCCGAAAAGCGCTCCACCGAAGCCGCTTTGGAAGCCGTGTTGCCGCCGCTGGGCGTAGCGCTGACAGCGACCGACCAGATGCAAGCCCACGCCCGCCGCCTGACGGAGCGCCTGATGCGCGTGGTACAAGCGACGTTGCTTTTGCGCCGTGCGCAATGGGATATTCAGCAGGGGGCGCCTACAGATATGCCTGATGTTGCCGGCTTGTTCATCAAGCGTTTCCTCGTCCCTGGTTACGACCCGCTGGGCGATGCCGAGTGGACAACCCGCCTCGCCCGGTTGACCACACCATTGACCGACACGCTGGCGGTGACATCTTGACGGCGAAAGACCACATGGCGCGGGCGGAACATCTGCCGAACGCCGAGCGTTTCGCCCGCGCTTTGCTGGAATGGTACGACACGCACCGCCGTGATTTGCCGTGGCGAGGCACGCGCGACCCCTACGCCATCTGGGTCAGCGAAATCATGCTCCAACAAACCCAGGTGGCGCGTGTGGCTGAGTACTTTGCGCGCTGGATGGCGCGTTTTCCCACTGTGCAGGCGCTGGCCGAAGCCTCGTTGGATGATGTGCTCAAACTGTGGGAAGGATTAGGCTATTACAGCCGCGCGCGCAATCTCCATAAGGCGGCCAAGGTGATTGTGGAAGAACGGCAGGGGCGGTTTCCGCGTACCGCTGCTGAATGGCAAAAATTGCCCGGTGTCGGACCGTACACAGCCGCAGCGATAGCCAGCATTGCGTTCGGCGAGCCGGTAGCGGCACTCGATGGCAATCTCAAGCGTGTGTTGGCGCGCGTCTGCCTTGTGGAAACACCCATCAACACGCCTGAGGGGACGCGCCTCCTTCATGACATCGCCCAAGCGCTGGTGCCGTCCCAGCGTGCCGGCGATTGGAATCAGGCGCTGATGGATGTGGGCGCAGAAATTTGTACACCGCGCTCGCCCCGTTGTTTGCTCTGTCCTGTGCAGACGCATTGTGCGGCGGCGGCGCACCAACGCCAACACGACCTGCCACGCCGTCGGGCACGCGGCAAGCGCCCACATTACCTTGTGACGGCGGCGCTCATCTGGAACGAAGCCGGCCAACTTCTGATTGCGCAGCGCCCTCATGACAAGATGCTAGGGGGCTTGTGGGAGTTCCCCGGCGGCAAATGTGAGGCAGGCGAAACGCTAGACGCCTGCCTGCGGCGGGAGATTCGCGAAGAATTGGGCATTGAAATTGAGGTGGGCGAACATCTGACAACGGTAGAACACGCCTACACGCACTTTTCAATTACCTTGCACGCGTTTCATTGCCGCTATGTGGGGGGCGAACCGCAAGCGTTAGGGGTTGCCGATTGGCGGTGGGTCTTTCCAGATGAGTTGGATGCGTTCGCCTGGCCTTCGACCGACGCCAAAATCATCGCTACCTTGCGTGCGGCACAACTGACAGCAGAAAGTGAGGATTGACCATGAAAATCACATCCTACGGTGCGGCGGGGACGGTAACGGGGTCGTGCCACCTTGTCGAGATTGACGGCAAGCGCATTCTGATTGACTGCGGGATGTTTCAGGGGTTGCCGCCCATCGTCACCATGAACTACGAACCGCTCGGCTTTGACCCGACCACGTTGGACGCGGTTGTGCTGACACATGGACACCTGGACCATTGCGGGCGTCTTCCGATGCTTGTCATCGAAGGGTATGATGGGCCAATCTACGCCACACGCCCCACCTACGATGTGGCGCGTTTCATCCTGCTGGATTCAGCGCGTATTCAGCATGAAGACTACCTGAACGCTGAAAAGCATTTACGCCGCTCCGGCGTCGAAGTGCCCCCTCCGCTTTACACAGAGCAGGATGTGTTCGATACGCTCGACCTGTTTGTGCGTGTGCGCTATGACGAACCTATTCGTTTGGGCAAACATCTCACCATCACCTTGCGCAATGCAGGGCATATTTTGGGGTCTGCATTTGTGGAAATCGAAGGTCGCCATCAGAAACTGATTGCCAGCGGCGACGTGGGAACGTGGGAGCAGCATGTCGTCCCCGACCCCGACCTCCCTACCAAGGCCGACGCGGTCTTGCTGGAAAGTACCTATGGCGGGGTGGTGCATGAGCCGCTTGATCAAGCCATCGAAAAAATTGCCACATTCATCACTGAAATTATCACCCAGGGGGGAAATGTCCTGATTCCGACATTTGCGCTTGAACGTGCCCAAGATGTCATTTTCATTTTACGCGAACTCAGTTTGCAACGCCGCATCCCCAAAGTGCGCGCCTTTTTGGATAGCCCGCTGGCCATCAATTTTACGAAACTGCACCGTCGTTATCCCGAGCAATTGGGCGAGGCTGTGAAGCGCGTCATCATGCGTGGTGAAGACCCCTTCTCATGGCCTGGGTTGACGTTGACCCGCACACAGCGCGAATCGTATCGCATTGATGCGATCGAGTCGGGTGCGGTCATCATGGCGGGGAGCGGCATGGCAACCGGAGGGCGCATTTTGCGCCATCTCTACAACAACCTGTGGCGTCCTGAGTGCGGGGTGTTGTTTGTGGGCTTTCAGGCGGAAGGAACGAATGGACGCTTATTGCTGGATGGTGCGAAAGAGTTGGAAATTTTCGGCGAGCGAGTGGCTGTGCGGGCGCGTATCGCCAATATCGAGGGGTTGAGTGCGCATGCCGATGAGCCGCAACTGGTGAAATGGGTTCGCCCAACGGGTGATGGCAAAATCTTCCTCGTGCATGGTGAATCACCCGCGCCGGAAGCGTTGCAAGCGACATTGCAAACGCAATTGGGGCGTGAAGCCGTCATCTCAGAGCGTGGCGTGACTTATGAAGTGTGAGCCTCTTCGAGGACGGCTTTCGCAACATCGGGGACGTCGGTGATAATGGCGTCCACTCCAAGCATTGCCATGCGGCGTATTTCCCCCGGGTCGTTCACCGTCCAGACATTGACCTGTTGCCCGCGACGGTGTGCTCTCGCTACCATCTCAGGGGTCACTTGTGAGAGATGCGGGTGCAACGCCGCTGGCTGCAAGAGGTGGCGTGCCCAAGCACGCCGCAATGGGAGCGGCAGGTCGGGCGCATAGAGCAATCCTACTTTGAGGTGGGGTGCCGCCAGGCGCAAGCGTGCCAGCACGGTGGGGTTGAAGCTGCTGACGATCACACGGTGCCAAAGATTGCGGCGTTGCAGGAAGTGCAACGCCGTTTTTTCAAGCCCATCGCTCGCCCAGGTTGTGCGTTTGAGTTCGATATTGACAAACACCGTATCGGGAAGCGCGTCGAATACGTCATCCAATGATGGCGGTGGCGTCCCACGCCATGTTTCTCCAAACCAGCCCCCTGCGTCGCGTTGTTGGAGTTCCGCCCACGTCAAACGCGCCACGCGTTCGGATGGCGTGCCGCTGATGGTGCGCCCCAAGTTTTCATCGTGTGCGACGACCAACACGCCATCAGCAGTGCGTTGAACGTCGAGTTCAATCCCGTCGGCGCCCTGCGCGATGGCCGCTAGGAACGCAGGAAGCGTGTTCTCAGGGGCAACACGTTGCGCCCCGCGGTGAGCGAGAATCAGTGGGCGTTTCATGGCTGGGGTTCTTCTGGTATGAGGGTTGTTGACAAAAGGCGGACAGCACCAGCGGATTGCAGTGCCTGAGCCACAACCTCACGTTGTGCTTCATCTACAAGGGCAATCACATTGCCGCCGCGCCCGCCGCCGCTCAGTTTCGCACCGTATGCGCCGGCGTCGAGAGCCGCCTCCACAAGACGGTCGTTCACATCCGCCGAGACACCAATTTGGCGCAAGAGCGTGTGATTGCGCTGCATAAGCATGCCAAGCTGGACTGTATCGCCACGTTGTAGTGCCTCGCGCGCCGATGCTACCAACGCGCCGATTTCGTCGAAGAGGGCTTCGTAGCGTTCGCGGTCTCTCTCCCATGCTGCGCGTACATCCCCCACTGTGAGACGCGTCGGACTGGGAACGCCCGTATCGGCAATGAGCAAGTGGAAGCGCCCGCCAACGTGGAATGGTGTCGGGGGGGTACCACGCACAAACCAGATTGGTCGCTCATACGCTACCACTGTGTTGTCAATACCACTGGGGGTACCGTGGAGCAAGGTCTCGCTTTGATAGACAATCTCAGAAATGGTCGCGTTGTCGACGGGGCAACCAAATGCAGCGAACAAGGCGCGTACCACGGCTGTCGCTACAGCAGCGCCACTGCCCATACCGCTGGCAATAGGAATCTCGCTGCTGATGGTGATATCAAGATCGAGGGAAGGCGCAATCTCGCACCGTGTAAGGACTTCGCGGATGACGCACGCAATAGGGTCAGTAGGAGGGGCGGCATCGAGCAAATAATGCCGCCCAATGTCCAGCGCGTGAATCACGATGCCGGCCCCGCGGCGCCCTGGCTGCACGATAGCGGAGGCGCGCACATCACTTATGGGGACGGCGATAGCCGGTCGCCCATACACAACCGCATGCTCGCCCAACAGAATGATTTTTCCGGGCGCGCTTCCCCTACCGCGCACGCTCTCATCAGAAATAGATTTCGATTTCTTTGTCCTCATTGTCAATAGACGCCGTGAATTTTACGTTGGGTTTCTTTTTTTTCGGTTGACGCAACGTTTCGTCGTTGATTTTCGTGGGCGTCAACAGCATAGCGAGAAAGACGAGGAGTAGCAAAATGATGATGATTGTGGGCATGCGGTCCTCCACCTGTTTACACTTTTGAGAGCCGAAGGGGTGTTGGTAGTGTACTTGGAAGGTGCGACAATTGGCAATATCTGAAATGCAAAAACCTGTTTTTTCAAGTTTGATGCATACTCTTGTGTAAAACAGGTTTTGTTACCTAGTAAAACGAGTTTGTTATCAAATTTTGCGGACGGTTTGATTTTTGCATTGGGGATGATTGAGCCAATCAGAGAGTTTTTGCCTACCGAACGCTGTTCATGGGACCGATGCCCCCATAAACGAGACCAAATGGCTATACACTTCTTTCTCTCCACCTTGTAGACTCGTGGTGATAAGCGTAAAAGCCGACATTGCAGTTTGGCAAGGGAGGGAGAGATGAAATATATCCGATCCATGTGGATAGTTGTTTGTTTGGGAGTTATCGCCTTTTGGGGTGTATCGCAGGGGTTTGCTGATACAACGACTCCAACCTGGTCACCTCAGAACTTTGCATTAGGGGGAGGGCATGTCATGTTTTCTTCCCCCACGATCGCAGATATTGATGGCGATGGCAAAGATGAGGTTTTGATTGGTACAACGCGTAAGCGGTGTGATAATAATGGTTCGAATTGCACGTTTTCGCAACAGCCGAAACTGGTTGTCCTCAATTCGAATGGCACGATCAAGTGGTCGCGTCTCCTCGAATCCTCCATCAATTCGGCGCCTTCGGTGGGTGATATTGACGGCGACGGTGATGTGGAAATTGTGGTGAGCTTTGGGGGCGAGGCGTTGGATCCACAGGGGAATGGCGGTGTGCGCGCCTTTGATCACAATGGCAATGTTCTCTGGACGTTTTACACTTATGATCATTATGATCCTCATCCTCAAACGGATGGCGTCTTTTCAACGCCTGCGTTGTGCGATGTAGACAATGATGGTGATTTGGAAATTGCGTTCGGGGCATGGGACCAACGTATTTATCTCCTCGATCACCGAGGGCAATCACTTTGGAATGATTTGCATTGGGATTGGGCGGATTCTGGGCGAGGATATATCAATGCCGATACCGTCTGGTCCTCACCGGCCTGTGCGGATTTCAATGGTGATGGTGAACAGGAGATTGTCATTGGGGCGGATATCAGTGATGGTGGCATTATGCCGGATGGAACCCCAGGTTTTCAGGGTGGGTTTGTGTATGTGTTCGACCGCTTTGGGAACGTACTTGCGCGGCGTGATATGCCGGAAGCGATTTACTCTTCCCCCGCTATTGCTGATTTGGACAATGATGGCAAGCTGGAAATTGTGATTGGAACTGGGTGGTATTGGTGGAATGTACATGGGCGCACGGAAACACGTTACGTCTACGTGTTCCGCTCGGATAACTTGTTCAATTCCAGTTTGCATTATAGCGATCCTGCGAAATTGCCTTACGCGCCTGGATGGCCGCAACCAACCGCCTACCCGGGTATGAGCTCCCCTGCCATTGCGGACTTGGATGGAGATGGTGATTTGGAAATTATCATTGGCTCTGGTGATCCATTTGTAAGTGGAAGTGACGGTGTGCCTGGTAAAGGGGCTGTCTATGCCTGGCACCATACAGGGGAATTAGTGAATGGTTGGCCGATTTACCCCATTAGTAATGATGAAAGTGGAAATCAGGATGCGGCGATTCGCTCGTCGCCAACGGTGGCCGATATAGATAATGACGGGCAATTAGAGGTGCTTTTTGCCTTCTTGTGGGAGGTGCAGGCGTATAGTCCCAATGGTCAGCTCGAAAATTCGTTTTACACCTTGTATACCGTGGAGGGGGCACCTGCTGTTGCGGATACCGACAAAGATGGATTTGTCGAAGTATGGATTGGCGGTGGATATTACTATGACCAATCTCAGGGGTATTTATGGCGCTTTGAATCGAATGTGAGTGGTGTAGGCGCAATGCCCTGGCCAATGTTTCATCGTGATGCGGCGCATATTGGCTCGTTAGGACGTCCTGCGGAATTGGTGTTGCCGACGGATAGTCTCTTCTTGATGATTGAGGAAGGGCAGACACGCGCCGAAATAAGTTTTTATCTGCGCAATAGTGGTGATTATCCGCTTGATTGGGCCATTGCATCCAAGCCCACTAATGTAAGTGTCTCGCTGTCTAGTGGCACATTGCCCCCTCATGGGCAACAAGTTCTCTCACTTACGGTTGATGTGAGTGGGTATGCGCCTGGGACCTATACTTTGGGTGAAATACTCTTTTCGGCCTCGTATGCTTCGACGGCGCGGCAAGTCGCGCTTCCTCTTTCAACCTATATTGGAAAAGTCTACAAAAGTTTTGTTTCTGTTGTTTCTCGTTGAGTCCTACCTCAGTACTTTGAAGAAAGGCCACGCAAATCGCGTGGCTTTTCTTTTTTCAAAATGGTGGTTGTCTTTACAATCACGCGAAATTTTGATAACGAAGGTGTTTGGTATGCGGATTTTGCATGTGATTCCCCGTTATGTTCCCGCCCATGGTGGAGCGGAACAGCATTTGCATGAAATTGGGCGGCGGCTTGTGCGTGATGGGCACGAGGTTGTGACAGTGACATCTGATGCTCGCGATGTTATTGCTCTTTGGGATCCAAAAGGGGCACGATTTGAGAAGCTTCATGAGCGTATTGATGGTGTCGAAATACGCCGATTTCCTCTGCGCCATGCCCCTGGTGGTGCATTGACGTATGCGGCGGTTCGGCGGTTGTTGTGGCTCTATTCCAAAACGCCCTGTCCATTGGCCCCTGCGTATGCCCTCTCGCACTTGACGCCTCGAATCCCGGGCCTTTTCCATTGGTTGCGTGAAACGCAAGAGTCGTTCGACGTGGTCGCAGCAATGGCGATTGTGTTTGAACCACTTGTCTATGAAGCCTGGCAATATGCGCAGCGACGAGGCATTCCTTTTTTGCTGTATCCTCTGACCCACCTTGGAGCTGGTCATACACCTGGTACAGATGATGTAGCATCGTTTTATACCATGCGTCACCAGATAGCGCTGGTGCGGCACGCCGATGTGGTCTTTGCTCAAACCACTGATGAAGTCGATTTTTATGTCACGCATGGTGTGCCTCGTCATCGGCTCGTGATTGCTGGTGTAGGCGTCAACCCCGAAGAGGTGTTGGGAGGAAATGGAGCATATTTTCGTGAGCACTTTGGTGTGAGGGATAGACCCCTCGTGGGGATGATTGGGACGCTATCGCGCGAGAAAGGGGCGCATACCCTGCTGGATGCTGCCTTGCATTTGTGGACATCTGGGGATAATTTTGTGCTAGCTCTGGCTGGTTTTATACCTCCTGATTTTGCAAAACGTCTGGAGCAGGTACCGCCTCGCTGGAGATCGAATATTTTGGTGTTAGGGGCAATTGACAATGCCTTGAAACGCCATATGCTGGCAGCACTTGATGTGTTGGTATTGCCTTCACGGAGTGATTCTTTCGGCATTGTTTTTCTTGAAGCATGGCTGTATGGCACGCCTGTGATTGGTGCCAATGCGTGGGGAGTACGGTCAGTCATTGAGCATAATCGGGATGGGATATTGATCCCATTTGGCAATCCTAAAGCCCTTGCCCGCGCCATCAAGTATATACTTGATCATCCCGAAGTGGCTGCGGTATTGGGCAAGCGTGGGCGAGAAAAAGTTGAAGCGAAACATTTATGGGCACACGTGTATGCCCGCGTGAGCCCGTATTATAGGCCGTTTTGAGGTGTATATGCGTATATTGCATCTTGTGCATCAATATCTGCCCGAGCAATTGGGTGGCGTCGAATTGTACACTTGGTGGTTGACACAGGCGCTTCGGATGCGCGGGTGGGAGACGTCCATTTTTGTTCCTTTTCATACAGCACATACGTATCCAGCGTTTGAACAGCCCCCAACTCTTTATTTTGGCTATGTAAATGGTAAAGCGCCCTCGACATCACGCCGATTTGTAGCAACTTTTTCTTCACCGGGTTTGCATACTGCCTTTGAGCGGGTATTGGACGAGATACAGCCCACTATTGTTCATGTGCAACATCTTATGGGAATGCCAGTTTCTATTTTTGACTCTTTGCGTGCTCGCGGTATTCCTTACGTCATCACCCTACACGATTACTGGTGGGTATGCGCTAATGCGCAATTGTTGACGAACTACGACCATACGATTTGTGATGGCCCCCGAGCCTACCTCAATTGTGGGCGCTGCGTAGCGGCGCGTTTAGGGTCCTCTTTGGCACAGGTTGCTATTCCCGCATTTGCGTTGACCGCAGCGGCACGAAATCACTTGTTGCGGAACGTGTTGTTGGGGGCGGAGCTCTTACTGGCGCCAACAACGTTCGTGAAGCAATGGTATGAGACACGTGGCATACCGGCTGAAAAGATTCAAATATTGGTGCCTGGTGTCGAGCCGCCACGTGAGTTTCTTAAGACCTCCACAAACAAGCGCTCTGTGGTGCGATTTTTGTATCTAGGCGCATTAGCGCCGCAAAAGGGCGTGCATGTTGTATTAGAGGCCTTTCGCCGTTTGGAGGGGGATGCGGAACTTTGGGTTGCCGGACATTCTGCTCATGACCAGGCTTATGAGGAAACATTACGTGCACTGGCTACGCCACGTGTGCGTTTTTTGGGGACGCTCAATCGTGAGCATGTTTGGCAAACACTGAGTGAAGTTGATGTGGTGCTCGTACCCTCATTGTGGTATGAAACATACTGTTTTGTGGCTCACGAGGCATTTGCCGCCGGGCGACCGGTGATTGCCTCTAATCTTGGAGTGCTGGCTGAACGTGTGGACCATGAAGTGAATGGCTTGCTGGTTGAACCAGGTAATATAGAAGCCTGGCGGGAAGCCATGCAACGTGTTGTAGATGATCCTACACTCCTCGTGCGTTTGCGAGAAGGTATTCCATCGTTAAAAACGATTGATGAACATGCCGAGGAAATCATTCAAGTTTACACCAGGCTGGTTTCTTCTGTAACGTCCTCCTGATGTTCGTGCTTTCTTTACCGTCCAACGAGTGGTAAGAAGATGTTTTGACCGGCAACTGTAAGGTGGATGGCGGGTGCAGTATTGTTCGCGACGCCCAAAGGCAAGAGCGTATAGGCCTTTGAAAACGCGAATGGGCTGAGAAGATACGTCCCTGCCGGGAGTGTCAGCGAGAAGGATATGGTACGCGTTTCGTGAGGCGCTAGATTGATATCACGCATGAAGGTAAGATGATTGGGGATCAGTACATCATTTTGGCGTGGGGCAATGCCCACAATTGGAAGCTGCAATGGCTTCGTGCTGGTGTTGGCGAGCGTGAGCGTAAGCGTGAAGGTCTCCCCTGCAGCAATGGTTGACGGGCTGATTGTGGGTGAAACCGGGATGATAAGTGGGGTACTCAATCCGTCTGGTGGCTCGGATGAATGTAATGACGTTGGGGAAGATGGCGTGGGTGTGGGGAAATCTGTGGGAGCAAACGTGATTGCTTCGGCTAGGTACGCTTGCCCAATGTGCGGAGGTTCCCCCCCGAACAGATCGTCAATGGGTTGTGAGGGGGCGTGCAAATGCGCGCCATATTTCAACTCAAAGTGGAGATGCGCCCCTTCAGCCCCTGTATGCCCGGCATACCCCACGATATCGCCTTGTCGGACAGCATCACCAACAGCCACCGTTACGCCGTTGAGGTGAACATAGCGCGTAAACCATCCTCCGCCATGATCAATGTAGAGAATCAAGGCATCGCCAAGATTTTTTGACAATGGCAAGCCTACTTCCCAGGTAATAGCCGCCACGACACCATCAGCCGCGGCGACAATGGGCGTACCTTCAGGTGTAGCAAAATCAACGGCGTAGAACATACTTCCCTGATGTTGGTAGCACCCATAGCCACAGGTGACCACATACGTTTCACCAGGAAGAAATGGCAACCGCAAAGATGGGCGTGGTGAAAGCGGTTCTTCAGCTGCAGTAGGCGTAACAATACCAAGTACGCCAATGACAAGGAGGCAGAGCAATCCAAATCGCTTCATGATGAACCGGTTATGCTGGTTGGTTGGGCGCAGACTATAACATACTCTCTGGCTTTTGACGAACATTTTGCCAATGTGCTCGATTTGTCTATATTCACCGTATCGAATTTGGCAACCGCCGCGGCGCAAGGCTCGCGGCGGTTCGCATGTTGGTCGGTACTGAGTGGGGTGAAGACGAATGACGGCACAGGAATCACCGTTTACATATCGCGTTTATGCCAACCGTCCGCGTCCAATGCGTGAAGCATTACGGGAAATTTGGCGTTATCGCGGGTTGTTGCAAAACCTGGTGTTGCGCGATTTGAAGGTGCGTTACAAGAATAGCGTTCTAGGTGTGCTGTGGTCTTTACTCAACCCTTTGCTCATGATGATGGTGTTTACCATTGTGTTCACCGTCTTTCGCCACAACCCAATTCCGCATTTTCCCGCCTTCGTCTTAATTGGCATTTTGTCATGGAATTTGTTTGTCGCTTCGATTATGTCCGGTACGAATAGTATTGTGATGAACGCACCGCTAATTACGAAGGTTTATTTTCCACGTGAAATTTTGCCGATTGCGGTTGTGTTGAGTAACACGGTCAACTTTTTACTGGCGCTTCTGGTGCTTTTTCCTGTGTTGTTGTTGCAGGGCCTTCCTATCACCATTCACGCGCTCTGGATACCGGTGATTTTGCTCATTCAAATTTGTTTCATGCTAGGGCTCGTCTTTATTTTTAGCACGATGCAGGTTTTTTACCGAGATACCATCATGGTGCTCGATGTGCTCATGCTAGCAGGCTTTTTCCTGACCCCCATCTTCTACCCGCTGGAAACGATCCCCGCCACAAAAGAAGTGTGGGGCATGGTGTTGCCGGTGCACCGTTTGGTGCGCTGGCTCAATCCGATGGCCAGCATCATTGATTCGTACCGCATTGTCTTGTACGGGACAACACAAGCCCCGCATCCCGCACCACCTGCGCTTGATTTTATGCTTCGCACAGGCGTGACAGCGTTGTTGGTGCTCTGGTTCGGGTGGATGGTGTTCCGGCGGTATAGCGGACGCTTTGGCGAAGAGGTTTGACCTATGGCGACAGGCGCGGAAGAAAAGCCGCTGGTGACTGTGCTCTTGCCGGCTTATAACGAGGAATTGGCAATTGGCGCTGATTTGCAGCGCATCATCGAGACGATGGACGCCAGTGGCTATTCGTACGAAATACTGGTTGTTGATGACGGGAGCACCGACCGTACCGCTGAAATTGCCGCCAGTTTTCCCGGCGTGCGTGTTTTACAACATGCACGCAATCGTGGAACGGGTGCGGCGCGCACGACCGGGCTTTTGGCGGCGCGTGGCACGTTTGTGCTGATGAGCGACGCGGATGGAACCTACCCGAACCAGGATTTGCCCCGCCTGGTCGAGCGGCTTTTAGATGGAGCGGATATGGTGGTTGGTGCGCGCCGGGTGGAAATGGGAACGTTGCGCTGGCTACGCGTGCCCGCCAAAGAGTTCATCCGGCGGTTGGCTTCTTACATGACCGGCACGCATATCCCGGATTTGAATAGCGGGTTTCGCGGGGTGCGGCGCGATGTGGCGCTCCGTTTCTTACATATCTTGCCCACGACGCATTCCTGGGTCAGTACGATTACGCTGGCGTTGCTCTCAAATGGGTATCGCGTGGATTACATTCCCATTGACTACTACCCGCGTGTGGGGCATTCATCGTTCCATCCGTTGCGCGATACCTACAATTACCTTTCATTGGTGTTGCGCACGATTACGTACTTCAATCCGTTGAAAGTGTTCTTGCCCGTGAGCATTTTGATGTTCATCTTGGGCATCCTCAAAGTGATTCGCGACCTTGTGCAGTTTAGCGATTTCAAGGAGAGCGATGTGCTCATTCTGGTGGTGGCGGTGCTCATTGGCATGCTGGGCTTGCTGGCTGACCTCATGGTGACGCATGGCCGCGCACGCTATATTCCCGATGTGCCGAAGGGCGTGCGTGAAATCTCCTCAGGCGAGCGAGCCGAGGAAACACCGCTTTCCGAAGAACATGTTTAGCAGTCTCATGCGTTGAGTGCTAACAGGGAATTGACACGTATACCCCAACCGTGTATAATGCGCGGCGTTATCAGATACCACCATGAAGATGCAAGAGTGGGAGCAGACGAGGAGGAAACCCATGCCAACCTATGTGTACCGATGCAAGGTGTGCGGCACGGAATTTGAGAAAGTGCAGAGTTTCAATGAACCGGCTGTCGCCACATGCCCAAATGGACATGAAGAAACGCGCCGCGTTTTTGTGCCGGCGGGCATCATTTTCAAGGGTTCGGGGTGGTACATTACGGATAGCCGCAAGAGCAACAACGGCGGCAATGGGAAAAGTGAATCGAGCAGTACCAGTAGCGAATAAAACAGAGGGTAATGAAAATATGCCGGCGCTGAGCAAGCGCCGGTTTTTTGTTTAGAGCAACCCTAACCGCTTCAACAGGCGGCGTTGTTCCGGCGGAAGATACACATTCCAGCGTTCTATGA